>SLGA01000224.1 GCA_007123985.1 Balneolaceae bacterium
AAAGAGCACGATTTTTGGTGCTGATTCACCATTGTAAGTTTGTTCACGTGTGTGTTCAATCCAGGCCATTAAATGAGCACGAAACTCCTCGGGACGATCATCGAAGGATTCATTGTAGCCAAACATCGCGAAGATTACATCCGCCTGAACCCGGGCTAAATGGCTGTCGCTGTTACCAAAGTTCTCGTGTGCGCGTGGCCGGTGATGGATCTGATCGCCCGTAAAGCCAAGATTACGTATCACCAGCTCATGATCTGGATGGGCGGCATGTATATAAGTTTCAAGCCAACCGTCGTGCTGCATTCTGTCAGCAAGGGAGTTCCCGATGATTGCAATGGAATCGCCTTTTTGAAGCTCAATTTTCTGTTTGGGTGAGCATCCAATCAAAATCTGAAACAGAAAAAATAAAAGTACTGAAAAAGTTGTGATCCGGATAATTGGCATGATTTGGTGTGTGGATTGGTTGACAGAGATTAACACCCGACATTATACATTTTCAGGGAGGCATTCAATTAAAAAAACCTGTTAAGATCCTTCATGAAATGTTTACTCAAAGAGTCTATCTTTACCGGTCTGCAAACTGAACAACCATCATGAATAAACCTGCTCTTGCTACTGTGTTTCTGGTAGTGGTGATCGATCTCCTTGGTTTTGGAATCGTGTTGCCGCTGCTTCCTTTCTATGCACAGGAGTTTGCTGCATCGGCTGTGATGATCGGGCTTTTGTATAGTGTATATTCATTTATGCAGCTCATATTTTCACCCATCTGGGGAAGCTGGTCCGACAGAATCGGGCGCAGGCCCATCATGTTGCTCAGTACTTTTGGGGCGGTGATTGCCTACATCATTTTTGGTCTGGCCGAATCGTTGGGAGTTCTTTTTTTCTCACGTGTAATAGCGGGAATGATGGGTGGAAACATCTCAACTGCGCAGGCCTACATTGCGGATGTTACCGACAGTGAGAACCGTGCACGCGGTATGGGATTGATTGGTGCCGCATTCGGAATTGGTTTTGTAGTTGGTCCGGCGAGTGCAACTGCGCTGATACACCCCTCTTTTCACGAGTTAGTTGCGAATGCAGGTTTTGTTGAATTTGCAGCCTGGATGGGTGAAAACAGGTTTGCACTTCCCGGTTTTTTTGCGGCATTTCTCTCTCTCTGCAGTTTTATGATGGTTCTTTTCCTGTTACCTGAAACCGTGGATACTACCAAAGAGAGGCCGGCTGCCTTCAGGCGCCCAAGTGTTTTTACTCCGCGCTTCTGGCGATTGCTCAGTGAACAGAAAGGCAAATCCTCCCGCGGGTATCTGATTCCGCTTGTAATTGGTTTTTTTCTACTCTCATTTGGCGAATCGAGCCTGTACAGTTCCTTTCCGCTGTTTGCCGAGGGCCAGCTGAATATGACGGCCGAACAGGTGGGTGTGCAGTTTTTCTATATAGGGATTATTGCAGTTGTTGTGCAGGGATTTTTGATTAAACCACTTACCAATCGCTATGCTGAAGAGAAACTTTTCATGATCGGGAATATACTGATGGTAATCGGGCTTGGTTTGATTCCGTTGGCATATAATACACTAACACTGGCCCTGTTTTTAGGGTTAATGGCTATCGGAAAGAGCCTCAATTCGCCCACCATAACCAGCCTGATATCAAAAGAGGCCGAAGAAGATAACGTAGGTGCGGTGATGGGTGCAGCGCAGGGACTATCCGGACTGGGACGGATGATTGGACCTACATGGGGCGGAGCGCTCTTTGCCGTTTATTTTGGATTGCCGTTTGCAGCTACGGCTTTAATTGTAGCTACCACAATCTGGATTGCAATCGGGTTGATGAAGAAGCCGTGAATTAGCTTCAAAGAGTACGCAAATATTTTCCATGAGAACTTCAAGACCTTGCGAATTTTAGCGACTTGAACAAGCGTGGATAAGAGTCTTTAGATGGTTTTCAACCTATACTTAGAAGGTATCTGTGCTTAGGTAACTTTTAAGCATCATATTCTTCTCAAAAGCCTCGGTTAACTCTTTGTTAATTATTTCAGGATGATTTGAGCTTTCAGTACCTTTTATAGAATATCAAACAGTCAAATCACAGAATTATGAGAGTATATATTGCCGATAAACTACCCGAAGATGCAGTTAACCAACTTAAGAAACTGAAACTGGATGTTGTTTCGAATCCCAAAGCAACATCAGCAGAACTAGATAAAGGGATTGGCCAGGCGCAGGTACTAATTGTTCGCTCTACGGTGGTAAGCGAAAGCTGCATTAAAAATAGCCCGGAACTGAGCCTGATAATTCGAGCAGGGGCGGGAGTAAACAATATCAATATGAGTGCCGCGAGCGATATGGGTATATACGTGGCCAATTGCCCCGGGCAAAATTCCATAGCGGTGGCAGAACTTACAATGGGATTGATTTTCTCTCTGGATCGATATATTGCAGATAATGTATCCGATTTTCGTGCCGGAAAATGGAATAAAGCGGCTTTCAGCAAAGCTGAGGGTGTTTACGGCAAGGTTCTGGGTATTGTAGGAACCGGACAAATTGGCCGGGAGGTCATTAAACGAGCGCAGGCTTTTGGGATGCCGGTAATTGCATGGTCGCGCTCACTTACCAGTGAAATGGCTGAGGAACTTGATATTGAACGCGCATCAACGATTGATGAAGTTGCCAAAGAGTGTGATGTACTTTCTATTCATCTTGCACAAAACGATCACACAAAAGGAATTATATCAAAAAAGGTACTTTCAGCTTTAAAAAATGGAGCTATGGTGATCAATACCTCACGTGCGGGCGTGATTGATGAAGAAGCGTTATATAGTGAATTAAAATCAGGAAGACTCCGGGCCGGACTCGATGTGTTCAATGAAGAACCGGAATTTAAAGAGGGAGAGTTCAGTAACCGGATGCAGCAGCTGGACAATGTTTATGTTACACATCATGTAGGGGCAAGCACCACACAGGCACAGCTTGCCGTTGCCAATGATGCTGTAGATATTGTCCGAGGATATGTGCAAGAAGGACACGTTCGAAACTGGCTGAATCGCTGTGAACAGACCGATGCGCCATGGCAAATCGTAGTGAGGCATTACGACAAACCCGGTGTAATTGCCAACGTGATGACTGAACTGAAAGATGCAGATATCAATGCACAGGAGCTGACCAATGTTATCTTTGATGGGAAAAGAACCGCATGCTGTACAATTCAGCTTGATGCAAAACCATCAGATAAAATTATGAAAAGTATCCGAACCAGGCAGGATGAGGTGATCAGTGCTACACTTCTTCAAAGAACGTGATATAGTTAACAGAGGTGTTTACTGGGTATAAAAACAGAACTATCGAGTTTGTTTGCTCAAAATGAGCTGCCAGTCTGGCTACTTAAACAAATCGTTAGATCTACCCGCCGGTGATTCAAATGGCCGGAAATAGAGTTTGTTGTTCCAGTTTTTCAGCTGATCAAACCAACCGTAAACAAATTCGGGTGAAAACTGCGATTCATGGCAAAGTGCTGACTGTAGTGCTACCTCTGCTTCATCATCGGAGAACTCAATTTCTACCGTCAAATATTGATCATGAACCCCCATATACATCCACTCCTCATCGCTCAGAAGCGAGGCAGGAGTTCCTGTAAAAAATAATGATGGTTCAAAATCCCATTCGCGGCTTAAAAATACCTGTTTTGTGGCAATCCCCACCATTCTGTGATCCAGGTGATTGGAGAATCCATCAGGTCCAAATGTGATAATAACGTCTGGCTGCCGTTCTTCAAAAATTCGATGCAGATCCTGCTTAATTCCACGAGTCTGATCTATTATACTTCCATGCCCGTCCCTCATACCCAGCTGATCTTCATAGCTGAGATGGATCAGCTCAACGCCCAGTATATTGGCAGCGCATTGCAGTTCCCCGCTTCTTACGGCAGCAAGTTCATCTTCATTCTCAATATCGGTGTTCTCATTAAACCCAAGACGTCCGTCTGTGGCAATTACCAAAATTACTTCATAGCCGCGGTTTGCATATTGATGTAAAACAGGGCCTATCAGGGTTTCATCATCAGGGTGTGCAAATACAGCCATTAACACACCCTGATCTTGCTCCGAACTCCTCTCCGTTTGGCCACAAGATGATAGTATAACTGAAAATGCAAGTAGTGAGAGCAGGGGCAGGAAGGAGAGATGATTAGTATATAGTTTCATGCTAAATGTTGGTTGGATTAAAAGAACAGTTGTAACGATGCACTCAGACTCATTGCATACCAAGAGAATATCACTGAACGCAGCCAAAATAACAATGCATAAAGCTTTTCACGAACATCTATCGTGAAAATTTCCGTTCTTGATCTGAAATTCTAAACTAAAATCTTCTCAGGCTAATGAAATTCTTGATTAGTGCCTTCATTTTAACGGGTTTAATTTCCACCATACATGCTCAAACAATAGAACTGCCAGCGCAACTCACCGGTTTTGTGAATGATAGGGTGTCTGTCCAGATTGATTTTGAGCAGCAGCTCATTGAGTATCATCAACCTGAAACATACCGCCGCCATTTATTTAATCTAACACAAGATCCCAATATCGCGGGAACACCGGGTAGTGCACGTGTTATAGAGTACATCACCGAAGTAATGGCAGCTGCCGGGCTTGATGTTTCACATTACGATTATGATGCCTGGATGCCATCTCCAGGAACTACAAGTATTTCGCTCGTTCGCCCTGTTCGAATACCGCTCAATAACCAGGAATATATTTATGATGAAGACCCCTACACAGCCCACCCCGATCTGCTGCACGGATGGAATGCGTATAGCGGGTCAGGTGAAATAACGGCTGAAGTTGTATATGCAAATTATGGCCGTAAGGAAGATTTTGAACAGCTGGAAGAGATGGGTGTAGACCTGAACGGAAAAATTGTAATCGCCCGGTATGGAGGCAATTTTCGTGGCTTTAAAGCGAAGTTTGCAGAGGAGGCCGGAGCTGCCGGGCTTATCATCTATACCGATCCGGCAAATGGCGGGTATGTAAACGGACTCACCTATCCCGATGGAATTTACAGTGATGAAAGTGCCATTCAGCGAGGCTCTCTGCTTACACTCGATTTTTATGGCGATCCCTTAACCCCATTCGAGCCCGCCCTGCCTCTGGATGGTGATATTCAGGTTGAGCGTCTTGATCCCGAAGAGGTAGCGTTTCATACCATACCGGTTGCCCCGATTGGATACGGAGCCGCGGAAGAAATTTTATCCCGCATGAAAGGAGACCCGGTTCCACAGAGTTGGCAGGGAGGTCTGCCCTTTACCTATCGTTTAACCGGCGGCGATCAGCTTACAGTGCATCTGAAAGTAGATCAGCCACATGATTTTACCCGAATTACGAATGTAATCGGGACAATCGAGGGAAGCGACTATCCGGATGAGTGGATCATACTCGGCTCGCATCATGATGCCTGGGGATTTGGTGCTACAGATCCGAATAGCGGAACAGCCATGCTTTTACAACTTGCTGAAAGTTTGGGTGAAATGACTGAAAACGGATGGAGGCCAAAACGGAGCATTATGATTGGACACTGGGATGCCGAAGAGTTTATGCTAATCGGTTCATCCGAATGGGTGGAGCAACTTCGCGATGAATTAAACGCAAAGGCCGTGATGTATCTCAACGCGGATATGTCGGTAACAGGGCCCAATTTTCGTGCATCCGCTTCACCATCACTTAAAAAACCTATTATTGAAGCCTCAAAAGTGGTAAAGCACCCAGATACCGGCACATCAATATATGATACCTGGATTTCTGAGGGGCAGGATGAACCAACAATGGGCAATCTTGGTGGCGGATCAGACCATGTGGGTTTTTACATGCATGCGGGAATTCCATCTGCCGGCATATCCATCTCCGGCAGCGTGCCTATTTATCACACCAATTTCGATACATTCTGGTTCTACGAAACCTATCTCGACAGCAACTTTAGCTATGGCCCGGCGCTGGCCGGTGTTTACGGTGTGGTAGCCACACGCTTTGCCAATGCTGATATTCTTCCGTACGATCTTGAGCGATATACGGCCGATATCACCGAACATATTCAAACACTTGTGTACCGGGCAGATATACTTGAGCGGATGATTGATACAGAGAATCTTGAAGTTCTGATTGAAGAAACCGGACAGCTTGCGAAAAGGGTTGAATCTGCTATGCAAACATTTTTGGATTCGATTCCATCACGGGAACAACTTCAGCAAATCAATTCGCATCTTATTCAGCTTGAACGCTCATTTCTGGATGATGACGGCCTGCCGTTTAGCCGGTGGCAGCAGTCACTGTATGCTGCTACCGATCCGTGGAGTGGTTATGCCTCCTGGATGATTCCCGGGGTGCGGTATATTCTTGAGGATGACCGTTCTGATGATGAACTGAACAGAGAGATTCAGAGATTTAGCACAGCACTAAGCCGTTTGAATGATCTGCTTTATGAAATCAATAAATTGATGAAGTGAGGGATTAAACCCTTGAACAGGTATTTAACAAAAGTCCCGGTTATCCAACTCAAGGCTGGGGGCGCTGTAGCCATGGTTCGGGATTGACCATACGGCTGCCTTCACCAATCAAAAAGAAGAGAACCGGGCCGCGAATGGAATTAGAGTCACCGGACAGGCCGATAACATCTCCTTTCCGAAGCACCTGGTTTCGGCGAACAAAAATATCACTCAGATTACCGTAAGCACTGTTGTAGCCACCATGATTCACAAAAACCACTTCGCCATAACCGGTCAGGTTCTGAATGCCGTACACATATCCGTCACTTACCACGTGTACGCTGGAACGGGGAAGTGTTGAAATATCGATTCCGAGATTTTGTGTTCTGGTAGCATAAACCGGATGCACCCGCTCCCCAAACCGTTCGGTGATGGTTCCATTTTCTACCGGCCACGGAAGCTGTCCGCGCTGTTCACGAAAACGGTTTTCAAACTGATTGATCTCCTCTTCACTCACGGCTACTTCCCGGCGAACTATTTCTGCACCTGATGCTTCAGCACGCCTCAACCGCTCTTGTTCGCGCAGCAGATTTTCCATTGTGGATTGAAGGTTTTCGCGCTGCTGCCTGGATTGGTTGCGGCGCTGTTCAAGACTGGAGATATCACCCTGTAATGTCTGCACTACACGCTGTTGCTGCTGTTGCTGATTTTCCAGATTGGCAGCCTCTCTGCGAATTGATGCGAGTGATTCTTCATTCCTCACCCGGGTGGTTTCAAGATCGCGTTTTGACTGTTCAAGCTGAGCCTGTGTCTGCTCAATTTCATCCACCTGACTTTGCAGATGGTTATTGAACTGAGCCAGGTAGTAAGAGCGTATCATCAGCTGATTGATCGATGTAGATGTTAAAAGAAGTGCAAGTTCGGTAGTACGCCCGTGTTTGTAGAGATAGGTAAGAGTTTCTTTGTACTGATCGACCAACTCTTGCAGCTGCTGTTCAAGATTACGCAGGTTTCTTTCAATCAGATCTATCTCCTCAGCTATTTGATTTTGCTCGCGGTTCATCTGCCGAAGCCGTTCCCGCTGCAGTGATATAAGACGATTAAGTTCTTCAAAGCGCCTGTACACTTCGTCATACTCCTGGGTAACTTCATCAAGCTGCCCTGTAATCGTTTCAATCTGGCGATCAAGGTTTTCAATTTGAGAACGGGTAGATTGCTGCCTCTCAATGAGCTGAGAGCGCAGATGATCGTACGATGTTTGCCCGGCAGTACTATCAGCCAGCAGAAGAAACAGAACCGATAAGAAGAGTAGAGATTTTTTCATCATGGCCTGTAAATGGGAATATCATCGGGCAGAACGATGTAAAGTTCGGGAAGTTCTGTGTTCACATCAAGCCGCTGAACCAATAAAGCAGCTCGAGATTCCCCGTCCCGGCTGTAGATGGTAATTCGGCGCGGCAGCCTGAAACCTTCAATGGTGCCGTAGCCTTCATACTCAATACGGCTGTAGGGCGCATTGAAATTTTCAATTGCATGTACAACTTCAAGTATGGTTCCATCGGCTTTACTGATATTCAGGATCGAGCGGTTTGTGAGAAGTGCCACAAATGTTTCTCTGTCATCATATATTTCTTCAATATCGTCCGCTTCAAATGTGAAATTGATCAGGTCCAGAATGTTGATGGATGCGATGGTACCCACACTGCTCAAGCGTCCATCCCTGAGGGGTACTTTTTCCGCGATTCTGTCAACCCGATTGTAGATTAAAAGTGAGTCGGTATCTACATAAATTTGGCCACCCTCTATGCCCACACTGTTACGCACGGTGATGAGACTCTCGTTTCGGTTGGACTGAAACTGCAGTGTTACCCGTTCGGTGTTTCCCGGCTCACTAACTATAGCCCGTCCGCTGCCGGAAATGGTGAGGAGTGATTCGGAGTAGTTGGGAACCATATCCACAAGTTCTTCAGCGGTGAGGTCGGCCCTCTCAAGACCCTCAAGTGTAGTGAGTGCACCCGGTGTGCTGCAGGCAGATGCGATCATCAGCAGAAGTGTAGCCGGGATTATTGTTTTGTAGAAATTCAAAAAAGTTCTCTGTTAGATTCGTTCTTGCAAATAGGTGCGATCGGGGTCCATCTCAAAGGCTTTTTTCCACCAGGTTCGTGCGTTCTCCAAATCAGAAAGTGCCTCGTACACATCACCGAGGTGCTCGTACACTTCGGCACTTGCATTGCCGGTATCCACCGATTGCTGAATATACTCACGAGCCTTCTCATAGTTTCCTTTTTTAAAGTGAATCCACCCGATTGTGTCGAGATAAGCAGCATTTCCCGGCTCCATGGCTACGGCCCGCTCCGACATCTCAAGAGCCTCATCAAGATCTTCTTCCCGCAGTGAGAGGTAGTATGCATAGTTATTCAGAGCGGTGTGATTGTTAGCATCGAGGCGGATGGCCATGGTAAACGCATTCACGGTTTCATCCCACTTTCCAAGATCGTGCCGAACATCCCCAAGAGTTCCGTAAATGATTGAACGGAAGTTGCGCTGAGATGGTGCTGCAGTAGCATTTTCGAGCCACATTTCAGCCTGTTCGTTATTATCAGAAAACATGTGTGATGCACCTGCAAAAAACTGGACGAAGGCATTATCCGGTGCCCGCTCGTTCGCCTCTTCAGAGAGTTTAATTACATCTTCATATCGACCAAGCTGGAATAGAATCTGCATGCGCTGGCTCCATGCATCAGCTTCTCCGGGTAACAGGTCATTTACTCGCTCGAGGGTTTCGAGCGCGGCTTCAGGATTGTTTTTCTGCATGTAATAGTCAGCGGCAACGAGCTGGGCCGGGCCATAGTCTGATTCATGCTCGCTGATGGCCAGAATAACTTTTTCGGTTTGAGTTTCCAAAATCTCTTCCTGCGGCATACTTTGATGCTGAAGGTACATAAAGCGCACAATTTCCATTTTTTGGGCTGCAGGTACAAGAGGGTCTTCAATGATGGTGATAAACGTATCACCCAGTTTTTCCCACTCATTTTCGTTGATGTAAATCTCTGCCAGAAGAATGTGTGTTTTCGGGTCACTTGGGTTACGGTCGCGTGCTTCAAGCAGAACGTCACGGGCGGCATCAGCATCTCCCATCTCCAGATAGTACTGACTGATGGTATGCAGTGTGCTGAGATTGCCCGGATTGAGTTCCCTCATTTTTTCCAGCTCTGCCAGTGCGTTTTCTCGTTGCCGCAGTGCATTATAGTTTTGAAACTTTCTTAGATGGATCTCAAAGATGCTGCCGCGTATTGCAAGTATCTGATCGAGCACTTCATTGGAATCTTCAAGGCGGCCAATTTCCAGGTAGCTTTCAGCGAGTAAAAAAAGTACATCAAGATCACCGGGATCTCTTTCAAGAATGCTTTTAAGCGCATTGATACTCTGCTCGAACTGGCCGGAGTTGCGATAAATTTCGGCCATATTGAGCCGGTACCACTTGTTCTCCGGATCCTGATCGACCGCTATCTGCCCATAGTAAGCAGCATTGTTCAGATCGCCCATGGTGAGGTACACATCGGAGAGTGCATAATTAATTCCGGCATCATCAGAAAGAATCAGATGGGCAGCAGTCAGTTTATCGAGTGCCTGCTCAAATTCGCCATTTTCAAAATGGGTGATGCCATCAATGAAATACCCCATGGCGCGGTTTTCATCAGCGGCAGTTTCGGATCTCTCCTGCGCGTTCAGAGCAAATGGATTAAGTAGTAAAATGGCCGGCAGGGTAAATAAGAGAATTAGTTGTTTCATCTGTGTGATAGAGAATAATGTGGATACATGCGATCGGTAAAGAAATATAAAAATGTCCGTTTGAGTGCAGTATCGACTGCTTTTAGTCGGAACGAAGTCGAAGACTCATTTCTTCGATTTCGTCTGATTTTTGAATCTGCCGAATGGCTCATAAAAAAGCTATCAATTTTTTCATCTTCATATCGATCCTGCATTCGTACTACCTGATTGAACGAAGATGCGGTAAAGTAATTATAGCTGAAGGCAGATCAAAAGGAAGAAGAGCGCTATTTGATAAACAACCTTCGAGCGCGCTCGCACCTCGAAA
>SLGA01000072.1 GCA_007123985.1 Balneolaceae bacterium
AGATGAAATTTCTGCACTGTTAAAATGAATAATGTTCTCCTCGTTTATCTCTTCACTGAATCTTATCTCTCGTGGTACCGCATTCGAGCCGGTGCCGAGTAGGTGAATGTTGAGAGTAAGATTGTCTCCTTCCTTAGGTAATTTTATAAGTAGTGAATAATCCTGCCCGTAGAGTACATTGCTCCCAAAATTCAATAAAGTGGCGTTCAATTGATTTTCAGAGCGTTCAAAATCACTTAGCAGGTAAAATGCAGCGCTCTCAAATTCGCTGTAAACCGGGATAGTTACTCCTCTGCGGGTGGATGATTGCTCCCTGACCGATCCAGCGCGGCTAAGCTGAAGTTCGTAGTGATACGATCCGCTATTCAAGGTTGAGCCCGCAAAGCCCTGTGTATAATCGAACCGCGATTTGGTGTCTTCAAAACTGTCAACCCAAACGGTGTCTTGCCAGGTGTCCCGAAACACAGAAGGTGCCGATGTTGATCGCCTTGAGCTTGGCGGAGGGCCCTGAAACACTTCCAGCCCCATTCTAACCGGAGCATAATATTCCGATTCAGGAGTTGGAGAGGGCATATCCGGCCTTTTTCGAAGAAAAGGGATAAAATCATAATCGAGCCGGAAGAAAACCGCAATTTGTGCTGTGCTGTCGCTTTCAGGAAGAACGATATGATCAATGTATGAAGAAGGCTGATCGGTTCTTTGCAGGAGAGATTCATACGTGGTAACCCGGCGTTGTGCATCTGCATCAAAAACGGATAGAAATAAAAAAGCTGCCAGTAGGACTATAATTCTTCGCATGGGGAATGTTTTCAATTCAGTGGTAATATAAGTTGCTGTAGGTACTTTATCTTTTGGAACGTGAGTGATACAATCAGTATTATCAAATCAAACAAATTAAATGAAAAGATTTTGATTATGAAGGACAGTTGGTTAAATGATTTAATTGCTGAATTGAACCACGAAGAAGAGAACATAAAAAAGGGCGGGGGCGTTGCCCGAATTGAAAAAGAACACAGCAAAGGAAAACTTACTGCCAGAGAGAGAATAACATTTTTGCTTGACGAGGGAACGGAATTTTATGAACTGGGCCTGTGGGCAGCCTTTGATATGTATAAAGAAGAGGGCGGATGCCCCGCAGCGGGCGTTTTGATTGGTACCGGTACTGTTTGCGGACGTACCTGTATGATTGTTGCCAACGATGCTACCGTAAAGGCCGGTGCGTGGTTTCCAATGACAGCCAAAAAAAATCTCAGAGCTCAGGAGATTGCCATCGAAAACGAACTGCCGATCATTTATCTGGTTGATTCCGCAGGAGTTTACCTGCCGATGCAGGATGAGATTTTTCCGGATAAAGAGCATTTCGGCCGTATATTCAGGAATAATGCTGTTATGAGTGCCAAAGGGATCCCTCAGATTGCCGCTATAATGGGAAGCTGTGTAGCCGGCGGAGCGTATCTGCCTATCATGAGTGATGAGGCACTAATTGTTGACGGTACAGGAAGTGTGTTTTTAGCCGGCAGCTATCTGGTGAAAGCTGCAATTGGCGAAAATGTGGATAACGAAACTTTGGGCGGAGCTACCACACATACCGAAATAAGCGGTGTAACAGATTATAAAATGGCTGATGACACCGAATGCCTGCAAACCATTCGAAAACTAATTGACAAATACGGCCCGCGAAAGAGAGCGGAGTTTAACCGGTCGGAACCCGTTGAGCCGGAGCTTGAAATAGATGCCTTTCTCGATACACTACCGGATGACCGTAACAAGCCGTATGACGTAATGCCCTTAATTAAAAGCATTACAGATGCGCACAGTTTCACCGAGTACAAAAAGGGCTATGGTCAGACGCTCATCACTGGATATGCCCGCATTGACGGCTGGAGTGTGGGTATTGTTGCCAACCAGCGCAAAATTGTAAAGAGTAAATCCGGTGAAATGCAGATTGGGGGTGTTATCTATTCTGATAGTGCCGATAAAGCCACACGATTTATTTTAAATTGCAATCAGAAAAAAATTCCTCTCCTCTTTCTGCAGGATGTAACCGGATTTATGATTGGCAAGCGAAGCGAGCACGGAGGTATTATTAAAGATGGTGCAAAAATGGTAAATGCTGTCGCAAATTCAACTGTACCGAAAATTACAATTATTACGGGGAATAGCTATGGCGCCGGTAATTACGCGATGTGCGGCAAGGCCTATGATCCGCGCTTCATATACGCCTGGCCTACAGCTCAAATTGCCGTAATGGGAGGAACACAGGCAGCAAAAGTGCTCACACAAATTCAGGTATCATCCCTTGAGAAAAAAGGCAAAAAACTGAGCAGCGAAGATAAAGAAACCATCTTGAATAAAATTAAATCCCGCTACGACCGGCAGACGGATGTGCGTTATGCTGCAGCCCGGTTATGGGTAGATGGAATTATCCATCCGAAGGAGACGAGAAAACGGATATCGAATGCGATTTTGTGTGCTGATCATAATCCTGTGATACCCGAATTCAAAACCGGTGTAATTCAGGTATAATCAATGCTGAAATTCATCACCATAGTAATACTGGTATGTAGCAGTCTGGTGATTTTACCCAGGGATGCATTCTCTCAGAATGAACCCGATCCGCGTGGTGCGTTTGTCCGGTCTCTGCTGGTTCCGGGCTGGGGCCATCACTACGTTAACCCGGATGACTGGAACCGCGGCAAAGCCCATCTTGGTGCTGAACTTGCCATGATTGCCGGCTATTTTGGGCTGAGGGCAAGAGCTTCAACCATTGAAGATCAATACCTTACACTGGCAAACCTTAGGGCAGGAGTGGATATTTCCGGCAGGGGTCGACCTTTTCAGCTTGCAATAGGTGATTTTAACAGCCTTCAGGAGTACAATGATTTTCAGCTGCGTAGCAGAAACTGGAACCGGTTAATTGCTGATGACCCGGAAAACCGGTGGTACTGGGTAAATGAGGAGGATAGAAACAGGTATAACGAACTTCGATCTGACCGGGATCGAATAAGAAATCAACTCCCGGCTGTGATTGGTTTGATGGCCGTAAACAGGGTGATAAGTGCGGTTAGCGCTTTTAATCGAGCTCGTGCTTACCAAACTCCGGAGTTATCTTTTCTTCCTGTATTTGATCCGGTAGGGTCAACGGGAATTGTAGCTACTGTCCATTTTAGATTTTAGAAGATTATTATCGGATTTGCCGTTCACATTTATGCCATTGAACCGCTTTCACAATTTTACTCTCCTCAATCAAATTCAATCCCGAAGGTCTTCTTCAAATTCTCTATCTTTAGACAAATATTTTTATCGATTTTATGGACATTGAAGAAAAACTGCGACAGGTAAAAGAGCGATACGAAGAGCTGAACCAGGCAATGGCCGATCCTGCAATTTTCGACCGGCCCGAAGAGTACAAGAATTTAACGATTGAACACACACAGCTGAAAGAGCTCGTTGAGGACTATAACGAGTGGCAATCGATCAAAAATCAACTCACGGGAAACAGTGAGCTGATTGAGATAAATGAGGATGCCGAGATTACAGAAATGGCCAAAGAAGAGAATAAAGAGCTCAAACAGAGGCTTTCTGAACTGGAAGAAGAGATCAAATTTAAACTGATTCCTAAAGATCCGGATGACTCAAAAAATTGCATTATTGAGATTAGAGCCGGAACAGGTGGTGATGAAGCCGCAATTTTTGCCGGTGATCTGTTTGATATGTACAGGCGTTTTGCCGATTCGCAAAACTGGTCTATGAGTATTCTATCAGTTGGAGACAGCGAAAAAGGTGGTTTTAAAGAGATTGTATTTGAACTTTCCGGCAGTGAAGTGTTCGGAAAAATGAAATATGAAAGTGGTGTGCACCGTGTGCAACGTGTGCCGGAAACCGAATCTCAGGGGCGGGTACATACATCAGCGGCTACGGTAGCCGTACTGCCCGAAGTTAACGATGATGTTGAGATAAACATCGATATGAAAGATGTTCGTGTGGATACTTTCCGATCGAGCGGAGCAGGCGGGCAGCATGTTAATAAGACCGATTCGGCCATTCGTCTTACGCATGAACCCAGTGGCGTAGTGGTTGAGTGCCAGCAGGAGCGATCGCAGCATCAAAACAAAGAGAAGGCGCTCATCATGCTTAAAACCAAACTGTACGATATGGAGATGGAAAAAATCCGCTCGGAACGGGCAGCAGATCGAAAAAGCCAAGTCTCAACCGGCGACAGAAGCGCAAAAATTCGAACCTACAATTTTCCGCAGGGCAGGTTCACAGACCACCGAATAAATTTAACATTGTACAATCTCGATGACATTTTGAAAGGAAATCTCGCGGATGTTATCAAATCTCTCAGGGTGGAAGACAATCTTGAAAAGTTGAATGCCATTATGAACTGATAGCACAAATAAAAAAACTTATTAGTTAAAACGAATAACAGAAAAAAAGATCAATGAACTTTCCCAATCCTTTTTACCGATGGCGCCCTCACCCATGGCACGGCTTAGATGTAGGCCCAAATCCTCCCTCTGTTGTTAACGCTTTTATTGAGGTAACCTCATTCGATGCGATTAAATATGAGGTGGATAAGTTAACCGGTTATATGCGGGTAGACAGGCCTCAGCGAAGTTCTTCAATGCCTCCGTCACTCTACGGATTTATACCCCGAACCTACTGTGGCGACAGAATAGGTTCTCTTTCCAGCCATACAGACCAGGGTGATGGCGATCCGCTTGATATTTGTGTATTGAGTGAGCGCCCTATTGACCGTTCTGAGGTGATCTTGAGTGCACGTGTAATCGGCGGCCTGCACATGATTGACCAGGGCGAAGCGGATGATAAAATAATCTCAGTGCTGAATAACGACCGTTATTATAAAGACATAACAGATATTTCCGAGCTTCCGGATGTATTGATCGAGCGATTAAGGCACTATTTTGGTACATACAAACTGATACCCGGAAAAAAAGAGAACGATGTATTTGTAGACAGGGTCTATGGGCGTGAAGAAGCTGAGAAAGTAGTAGTAGCCGCGGTAGAAGATTACAAAGATATGTTTGGTGAATAAAGGGTTACGGATTTGCTATGTATTCTGCACAAGGGAATATTTGCATGAAAAGCCCCGGTTAAGCAGAATTTGAGAAAATACCGTATATTACTAAGCTAAATAAAAAACCACTTTTGCCTACATGCCAACCTGGACTCTACATACAGAATTTAAATTTGATGCGGCTCATTTTATCGAAGGGTATGATGGGAAGTGCGGACGAATGCACGGACACACTTACAAAGTGCACATATCGGCTAAATCGCACGAATTAAATCCTTCCAAATACCTGAAAACTCCTGATATGGTTTGTGATTTCAAAGAGCTGAAGTGGGCTGCTTCTGACGGGTTGAAAGGCGGGTTGGATCATACAGTTTTAAACGAAACGATTCCGGTTGCAACTACAGCAGAGCGAATTGCTGAATACATTCACAAGGAGACAAAATCCAGGATTCCGGGAAATATTGAATTGAAAGTAACCGTTTGGGAAACGGAAACAAGCTGGGTAGAATACACCGATCGCGATGAATAATACCGGAGAAAAAAAAGTAGGCACTAAAGAAATTACCGGGATAACCGATAAACTCTACCCGCTGATGGAAGATTTTTATACCATTCAGGGAGAGGGAGCACACAGCGGTACGCCGGCTTACTTTATTCGCCTTGCAGGGTGTGATGTTCAGTGCTGGTGGTGCGATGTAAAAGACAGCTGGGATGACTCCAATCATCCAAAAATTAAATCATCTGAAATTGTAAAGCGTGCTAAAGAGAGCGGAGCCAGGTTAGCAGTAATAACAGGTGGTGAACCGCTGCTTCACAATCTTGAAACGCTTACCCTAATGCTGAAAAATGCAGGGATGCAGGTGCATATTGAAACCAGCGGCTCTTCCCCGATGAGCGGCAGCTTCGACTGGATTACTCTCTCTCCAAAACGATTTAAAAAACCACTCGATGAAATTTTCCCATACGTGGATGAACTGAAAGTGGTTGTTTTGAAAAACAAAGATCTCGAGTGGGCTGAAGAGAATGCCTCAAAATGCCCTGAAACCACCAAGCTGCTGCTCCAGCCGGAGTGGGATACCGCATCATCCGTTCCGTTAATTGTTGAGTATGTAAAGGCAAACCCTAAATGGGGTATAAGTCTGCAAACTCACAAGTTCATGAATGTTCCTTAAGCTAAAGTGGTTCTGATCCCCAAAAGTTAACTATAAAGGATCCTATGAATTATAAAGAATCATCTGTATTGATAACGGGAGCAAGCCAGGGAATCGGACGAAGTATCGCAATTACATTTGCAGCCAAAACCTTGAGGCCATTGCTTCTTCTTGCAAGAAATAGAGCCAATCTTGAAGAGACCAAAGAACTCTGTGAAAAAGCCGGGGCACAGCATGTGGAAATTATCTCCTGTGACGCCGTCTCATCTGAAGAGGTGAACCGCATTGAACTTCCCGAAGGCTTTCCCAAGCCTGGAATTGTTATCAATAATGCAGGCAGTTATCTCTACAAACCACTCTCCACTACAACAAACCGTGAGTTTCAGCATCAGATTGATGTAAATATGTTTACGGCAGTGAATGTAGTGAATCGCTTTCTACCTGACATGCTTAATTTTGATCGCGCACTACTTGTGAACATCTGTTCAGTGGGATCATTACGCGGACTGGCAGATAGTGGTGCCTACTCAGCGGCTAAACATGCACTTCTTGGCTATACACGGTCTTTGCGGGAGGAATTGAAAAATACCAATGTTGCTGTAACAGCAGTCAATCTGGGGCAGACACATTCTACTTCCTGGGATGAGTCAGATATGAGTCCTGAGCGGCTGATTAACCCGTCTGACGTTGCAACAATAATCGTTACTCTCACCGAATTAACAGAAAGAACTGTTCTTGAAGAAATACTTATCCAGCCTCAGCACGGCAGAGTACCGGCTATGTAACGATTGCTGATTTTTTTTCCATCTCATGCCAGAGAGTTGTTGTTTCTGTAAATGGATGAATGGCAATCTAAAGGAGAGATAAATTTGATGAAAAATTTGAGAAAAGATTTCACCGGGGCATCCATATATTATAAAATTTTAATATATTGAAAACTGATGGGAACATTTCAAAAAAACAAATGTAGAAGAAATTGTGATATCAAGCCTGATATTACATGTTGTACCCCGAAAAAGCCAACGTAGTTAGGAAAGCCCGGTTGATAGCCGGGTTTTCTAATGACATTCTACATCAATTCTCACTCCCATTCAATATTTAATCGAATTATTAGAAAAGTCTCACCGTAAAACGAAATCTCACTTTCTGCTGCGAGTTGTTAATATTTTCTGTGAAGTCGCCTCATAACTTATCGAATTTATACTATATTGGATTTCGGATTTAACGCATAGAATCAGATAAGATGCCGCTTCGTCAAATTGAAGTTGTTGTTCCAAAAGAAGGTAAAAATGAATTTGATAAGCTTTTAGCAGAAGAGTCTGTTAAACACTACTGGAATATTTCGTCAGATGATGCAGGCTATCTGCTCAAAGCAATTGTTGATGCAAATAACACAGAAGCTTTTCTGGATGTTGCAGAACAAATAATCGGAAAAAGAGATGGTTACAGGCTCATTATTACGTCAGTTGAAGCTACACTGCCGCGTATTGAAGAAGAAGATGAAATTGAGAGTGAGTTAAAAAACCAAACTGATGAACCCTGGGAAAAACCACTTCAGGGAGTGCGTGTAAGCCGTGAAGAGTTGTTTAACGATATTTCTGATAGCGTTGACTTGAACAAGGTTTACATTGCAATGGTTACATTTTCAACCATTGTTGCTGCATTGGGTATTCTGCGCGATAATATTGCAGTAGTGATTGGCGCTATGGTAATTGCACCGTTACTTGGCCCGAATGTAGGGCTTGCGCTTTCAACCACTTTGGGAGATATGAAACTCTTTAAAAAATCGATCAAGACAAATGCAGTTGGTCTTTTTGTTGGGTTTCTGATTTCAGTAACATTGGGTGTTTTGCTCCCTGTGGATGAAACACTAAACCAGATTGCAAGCCGTACAGAGGTCCATCTCTCAGATATTGCCCTTGCTCTCGCATCCGGTGCAGCGGGAGTACTTGCTTACACCATTGGGATGTCAGCGGCTGTAATTGGTGTTATGGTAGCTGTAGCACTGTTGCCGCCACTGGTTACTGCAGGCCTGCTTGTAGGCGATATGCAATTTGATCTCGCCTTTTTTGCATTCCTGCTTGTTCTAACAAATGTAATTTGTGTAAATCTTGCAGCGGTGGCAACATTTATACTTCAGGGGGTAAGTCCCCGTAGTTGGTATATAGCGGAAAAAGCGAAGAGAATAAACAGGATTGCCTTATCAACCTGGATTTTTCTAATTCTTATAGTGGCAGTGATTATTTGGTATGTTTGATCTGTAATGAATCAGATCCGGTATTTTTTTCCGTAACAGCCGCATTATGAATGAACAGGGGATAGTTTGCTCTGCGAACGGGGCTCCCTTCAAATATTTGATTAAACTGCTCTTCAGAAATAGCAGACCATTTCTCAATCTCCGGATGAAGAACGTTCTCTCTTGGTTTCAGATCGTTGATGTGTCCGTACTTCGCCTTGCGATTCCAAGGGCAAACATCCTGGCAAATGTCGCACCCAAACATCCATTCTCCAATCTGCTCATTAAACTGAGAAGGCATTTTCTGCTTTAATTCGATTGTGAGATAGGAGATGCATTTACTTCCGTCAACGCTGAATGGCTGATGGATTGCATCGGTTGGGCATGCATCGATGCATCGAGTACAACTGCCGCAATGATCGGTTTCGGGTCCATCATAAACAAACGGCACATCAATAATCATCTCTCCGATTAAAAACCATGATCCATGCGTTTTGTTGAGCAGATTGCTGTTTTTACCAATCCAGCCAAGCCCCGCTTTAACTGCCCACGCTTTATCCATAACAGGTGCAGAATCTACAAAAATACGACCGTTTACATCTCCAATAAGCTCCTTTGTAAATTGGAACAGTTTTTTGAGTTTTCCTTTGAATACTTTGTGGTAATCACGTCCGCGTGCATATTTTGCAATTTTTGGGCCTTCGAAGGTACTGTCAAACTCTTCATTCTCTCTGAAACGATATCCTGCAAGTACACTTACTACACTTTTTGCACCGGGTACAAGTTTTGTGGGATCAATCCGCTTCTCAAAGTTTCTCTCCATCCAGTTCATGGATCCGTGCATGTTTTTATTCAGCCACTCTTCAAGCCGATATGCCTCTTCATCAAGCGGGCCGGCTTTTGCAAATCCGCAGAGATCGAACCCGAGCTCTATCGCTTTCTGTCTGACTTTTTGAGTGGCTGTAATAGAATCCATACTGAAGTAGTGGGTTTCAAGCAGACTAAGGAAAGTCTGATGAAAATGAAAGTTTAGCCTGTATAGGGAACTACACTGCAAAAAAAATCGCACAACCGGGCATACCGACTGTGCGATCTGTTAAACTGCAAAAAAGCTTTTTGAAGGACTAATTGATATCAAGAAGTTCAACTTCGAATATAAGCACCGCACCGGGAGGTATGATACTTCCCTGAGGCGGATTGTTTCCGTAAGCGAGGTCTGCGGGGATGAAAAACTGATATTTTGAGCCAACATTCATCAGTTGTACACCTTCTGTCCAGCCCGGAATAACCCTGTTGAGGGGGAATGTAACGGGTTCGCCACGTTCGTACGAGCTGTCGAATACCTCATCAGAAATCAGTGTTCCGCGGTAGTGCACTTCCACCTGGTCACTTGCAGAAGGCCTTGGTCCGTCACCCTCTTCAAGAACTCTGTATTGCAGCCCTGATTCTGTTTCGAAGACATCATCATTATTCAGGTTTTCTTCAAGAAAAGCCCGGCCCTGCTGAACATTTACATCAGCTTGTTCGGCTCTTTCGGCCATTTGGCGCTCCTGTAGTTCCTGGAAATAGTTTTGTATGAGTGCCTGCATTGCCATCTGGTCAATTTCGGCATCTTCGCCTTCAAGCCCTTTAATTAAACCGGCTACATAGTTATTCAGATCAATATCATCAATGCCTTCAGCAGTAAGATTAGCACCCTGCAAGAATCCGAAACTGTAACTCAGGGAGTCTGTTTTTGAGGAAAGATCTGCAGATGCTGATTCGTAATTGTTGCTGCAACCGCTGCTTAGTATCAGCACGGTAAAAAAGATCGACAGCAGATAAATCAAATGTTTCATATAAAATGGTTTTCTATTCTTTGGTTAATGGGAGTGAAAAGGTAACCTTTTTTATTCCTTCAGGAAAGCGTATTGATATTGTTAAAAATCACAATTCGTTTTTGGGAAGGAGAACGTTCAGTATGTAAAGAGAAGAATCTGTAGTACATTTTAAAATGGTTATAATCTCACTTGAAATAGTTATATTGCGAGTCTGAAATAGATTTTGAAGCAATAATATAAAGTAAAGACAAACCC
>SLGA01000278.1 GCA_007123985.1 Balneolaceae bacterium
CCAGGCCAATATGGCCTTTGTAGCCGAAATAGTAGCGATTGCCTTTCTTAGTCGAACGCGCATCGCTGTCAACCTGCGGGTTGTTTTCCACCTGTTTACTCTGTTGCTTTTTCTTGGTCGTGGGACGATTGGTCGATTCCACCATCGTGGCATCGACAATGGTACCCTTGCGAACAAACAATCCTTTTTGACCCAGCTGGCGGTTCACTTCATCGAAGAGCTGATCCGTCAGGCCGGCATTGGCCAGTTCGTCCTTGAACTTCCAGAAACTGGTGAAGTCCGGAGCTTTGTTTCCCAGCGACAGACCGACGAAGTGTTGAAAGGACAATCGATCGTTGAGTTGCTCTTCGAGTTGTGGATCACTCAGACCATAAAAATGTTGCAGAAACAGCGATTTGACCATCAGCATAGGGTTATGTCGGGGACGTCCGCCCTTGCGAGTACCACTTTGATTCAGGCTGGCGACAATCTTCACCAGGGGTATCCAATCAATAACCGTTTCCATCTTGGCCAGAAAGGCGGCCGTTTTTGTATTTTGCTTTTCTGGATGGAAGAGCTGGTCGGCGAGGGTGCGTTGATTGTCTTTTTGGATCATAACTGCATGGTATCTTGTTGGTATTTATACCTTTATAAGATACAAAAACATGAAATTAAGTAGAAATTAAAACGTTAAATAATCAGGGTTTTTCAAAGCCCCTTACTTTAAAGACACATTCAAGATCTTAATTTTTTAAAAAAGCCCTCTCTTTAATGCTCTTCGATATCAAAAAGGTGAGGTATTTTTACTTTCCAGCCATATGTATCTTTAATTTTGAGACGAAATGAATCCAGCGCATGTGCTTCACCGTGTATCAAATATACAATCTCAGGACTCTTTTTTATCTCTGAAATCCAATCGAGTAACTCATCCACATCTGCGTGACCGGACAATCCCTGTAAAATTTCGATCCGGGCTTTAACGGGATAATTTTTTCCAAAAAACTTAATCTCATCTGCACCTTTAAGCAGGCTCCGTCCCCTGGTTCCCTCAGCCTGATAGCCTGCAAGCAAAACAGTAGTTTCAGGTCTTGAGATGTACTGCTGAAGATAGCTCAGTACCCTGCCGCCTGTTACCATGCCACTGCCGGCAATGACAATTTTTGGTGATGGATTATCGATCCATTCCCATGTCTCTTTAAATGATTCAACCATATGTACACGGCTGCACATTTCTGCACACTCATCTAAAGATAATGTATGCCAGGTATGATGTTTCCGGAAAATGTCCAGCACATTTTTCCCCATCGGTGTATCCAGAATTACTGGTAAAGATTGTGGAATTTTTTTCTCTTTATGAAGCTGCCAAACCATATACATTAACAATTGCGCTCGTTCAACAGCAAAACTCGGAATAATCAGGGTTCCGTTATTTTCGATCGTTTCATCAATGATTTTTTTCAGTTTATCATACATGTTTTCTGCCGGATGGCGTCGATCCCCATAGGTACTCTCAAGAAAAAGGAGATCTGCCGAGTCCGGTTTTTCCGGAGCCCTGAGAAGCGGATCATGATTTCTCCCTACATCACCTGAAAAAACAATTCTCCTGCCGGAAATATCCAACTCTATAAACGTTGCCCCTAAAATATGCCCGCTATACTGAAAGCGCACCTGTGTTTGATTATCTATTTTAAGCCAATCCCCCTCTTTTTTTGCTTCAAAACGTGTAACGGTTTTATCCACATCATCGATGTTGTAAAGAGGTTTTGCAGGTTTATGTTTGGAAAATCCTTCTTTATTAGCCCGCTCGGCATCTTCTTCCTGAATTTTAGCACTATCTCTCAGTATAACTTCTGCAATATCGAGTGTTGGAGCAGTCCCCCATATATTACCGGAAAATCCCATATTGACCAACCTTGGCAAGAAACCGCAGTGATCAAGGTGGCCATGTGTTAAAAGCACCAAATGTATTTCTGATACCCTCACAGGTAGCTGTGCCCAGTTTAGCTCGCGCAACTCCTTAATTCCCTGAAACAATCCGCAATCAATAAGTATGGTTCTTCCCTGAAGTTCCAATAGAAATTTCGAGCCGGTTACCATACCGGATGCACCTAAAAAGTGGATCTTAAATGACTCTTTCATAATTCAGGTTTTGTATTGTTACAAATTTCTCTCGCTTCTCGGTAAATTCGGTTAATTTTTCTGGGGTTGATACCATCGCGCTCTAAAATGCTTTTACTGCTGCAAATTTGCTTACAAAGTAACACACCCTTATCAAGTAGTAATTTTTTCTCGGCCGCATTCAATGATGACAGACTCGTTATGGGGTGTAAACTTAATTTCGAAATTAAATCTCTTATTCCTGCATTTTTAGGATAGTCCCAGCTCAACAACCTGAGCCCAACGCATTCAGCATAGGTAATCGCATCTTCTGAAAAGCGCGTGTTCGTGGCCAGCATACCTTTGTGCGTTTTGTTTTTGTGACCCGGCAGCTTCGCCCAATTATCTTTCACATCAAGAAATCTTGATTGAATATAAAGCGGCACTTTTACATTGCAGATATTCTCTTTACGGTTGTGAAACTTGCACTCTACCAGCAGATATTCATTCTCTTTATTGGCGGCTACATCAATTTCGTGGTTTACACAGTCTCCCTCAACAATTACTCCCGTTTTGGTTTCATAACCCTGCACCTTTAGAATTTCTGCTATAAATTTTTCAAA
>SLGA01000017.1 GCA_007123985.1 Balneolaceae bacterium
GAAGATTTCGCCTGTTATTGACGCTATCAGGGCGGCGCAGAAGAGGGGCAGAGAGATTGGATTCCGGCTGATCCATACCGGTCAGCATTACGACAGAAATATGAGCGGCAGTTTTTTTGAGCAGCTTGGCATTCCAGATCCGGATGTGAATCTGGGTGCCGGTGGCGGGAGCCAGGCTGAGCAGACAGCAGCCATTATGATTGGCTACGAGAAGATTCTTATGGAGAAGCCGTCGGATCTATGCCTGGTGGTAGGCGATGTAACATCCACCATGGCTTGTGCCATAACGGCTCAGAAAATGCATATTCCCGTTGCCCATATTGAGGGCGGGATTCGCTCCGGTGACTGGACGATGCCTGAAGAGATCAACCGACTGGTTACTGATAGCATCACCAACTGGTTTTTTACAACATCGGAAACGGCAAACGAAAACCTTCGAAAGACGGGTGTGGATCATAGTCGTATCTTTTTTGTAGGTAACACCATGATAGATACGCTCTTCAAGCACCGACCGCGTTTCAGAAAACCACCTATTTGGGATAAACTTGGACTTATTGAAGGGAACTATATGGTGATGACACTGCATCGACCTGCCAATGTGGATGAAGAGGAGAAACTGAAAGGGCTGATGCAGGAGATCATCAACCACTCGGAAAACCTACCTCTCGTATTCCCGGTTCATCCCAGAACGGCAAAAATTCTTAAACAGCTTGGTATAGAGTATAACCGCCTGCACATTGTTGATCCGCTCGGTTACCTTGAGTTCAACTACCTGGTGGAACGATCGAAGGCCGTGATTACTGATTCGGGAGGCATCACCGAAGAGACCACCGTGATGGGTATTCCCTGTATGACTCTTCGTGACAACACAGAGAGGCCGGAAACCATTACCAAAGGAACGAATGAATTGCTGTGCACCGATCCAAAAGCGATTAAACCGGCCATGGAGAAACTTCTCAGCGGAAAGTGGAAAGAGGGAGAAATCCCCGAAAAGTGGGACGGGAAGGCGGCGGAGAGGATTGTAAGGTTTCTAACTGAGCTGTTGGAACAAAACTGAAGGCTGATTGATTATTAATTCCCCGGAGGCGGATTAAATTTTAGAATTGCGCTTGCAGAGATTTGATTTATGACGGACAGACATGTTGGATAGATTGAAACAACCTTCACTTTAAAACAGATAATGTTTAAAGATTAGTAAAGTTCATATAAAAGCCTGTTCTGCTGCGAATGCTACCGAAGCGAGTCGGAGCAGGTACGCACCATTCTCGGAGCAGTCTCAGATCAAGCTCGGAGAGTTGTCGGAAACCAGCCAGAGGTTTGCCGCAGTAAGATGACCTTCCGGACAACATAAATGATCAGATATTTCCGGAATTGTCATTTCTGTTATGATTTCAGGCACAAAGTTTTAATAATAAGGTTGTACATTATTAAGGCAGAATTGTAAGAGCTGCAAAATACCTGTGCTTTCAACGAAAAATCATCAAATATTACTCTTTTGCTCTCAACAGTAAAAAAATGCTCACTAAAGTACTTACGCTTAGTAATGCCACGAAGCATTCAGAATACGATCCGAAATGCTCAGATTAATCGGTTATTGAAAGAGGCAGAGTCAAAGTTTCAGGATAAAGTTTATCTGAAAAAGCGTAGTGATAAATTTGGCAGAGAAGTAGAGAGTTATTGGCTGAAGCATCTTGGAGTTAAAATTAATCCGGCCTGGCACTATATTTTTGCAAACTTCACAGGCATTGAAGATGTGAGGTTTGTATCGATTGAACCATGGTTTGATGCAATTCATGACGAACTTAATCAGCCCATTTTTTACTACCCTACATTTGGAGATAAAAATTTTACAGATCTAATTTTTGACCGATCCTATTTACCAAAAACGGTATTTAAACGGATTAGAGGAAGCTATTATGACGAAGAAAATCGTCCGATATCAGAAAAAGAAGCTTTTAGCAGATACTCCGCTGATGATGAAGATAAAGTGGCAAAACCAAGCATGTCGAGTCAGGGAGACAGGGTTTTTTTGGTAAAAAACAATGGAAAAGAACTGAATGTTAAAGGGGAAAGAAAAACCGCGCTACAGATAAGCGAACTACTCGGGGATAATTATATCGTGCAATACAGAGTGAAACAGCACAGAGATCTTGATACGATTTATCCGCATTCTCTTAATACATTGCGAGTAAATACGTTGCGGTTAAACGGAAGGATTTTGGATTTAATCTCAGTAATGAAATTTGGTGCAGGCGGTAAAATAAATGACAATCATTCAGGTGCTTTTTACTGTGGGCTCAACGAAAAAGGGGAATTAAACCGAACAGCTTTTACCAGAATGAACGAACCGGTTTCAGTACATCCGGAAACCGGGGTTTCTTTTCAGTCCATTGGTAAAATTCCTGCTTATGAAAGCATCAGAAAGTTATGCAATACACTTCACGGTAAAGTTCCGCATCTCGATTATGCATCCTGGGATGTTGCCGTAAATGATGAGGAGAAACCGATTGTAATTGAAGTTAATACCAAAACCAATATTACTGTAACGCAGCTGTTGTGCAAAAAGCCGTTTTTTGAAGAATACACAGAAGAACTTTTGGCTTTTGTAAAAGAGAGGAGAGAGCGTGAAATACGATGAGATTTAGAGAATCTATTAATAGGATAGTGTTAATAATTCTGCCACTATATAAC
>SLGA01000210.1 GCA_007123985.1 Balneolaceae bacterium
CGACTGCAACCTTAGTTGACGCGCAAGTACTATTTTTTCGAATGTACCCTGAGCAATCATGTTACGGGCAATTTCAACTTTTTCTATCCATCTGCTGCGGTCTTCTGGCTGCTGAA
Source organism: Balneolaceae bacterium (assembly GCA_007123985.1). Lineage (GTDB taxonomy): Bacteria > Bacteroidota > Rhodothermia > Balneolales > Balneolaceae > Rhodohalobacter. The sequence continues at coordinate 117 of SLGA01000210.1, forward strand.
GGGTGCAAAGTATATTACTTTGAAAAACACGCTCTTTTTCGGAGTGATTGAGTTCGCCGGCGAGATTCAGGAAATCGGTAATTCTCAATATTACCTCCTGGTAAATGTCATCAGCTGTGCGATTCTCTTTCTCAATTACAAGTGTGAGCAGGTGCAGGTGGCCAATTTCGATCAGCATCCATTCGGGTAAAACAAAACGGGCTGCACCAAATTTTTTCCATACAGAACCTACGTTATGATCACTGAAAGAGTATCCGCCCAAGAAGAGGGGGCCGGCCATTACATGCTCAAACGAAGTATAAGCCTCAATTTCGCTCTTTAGCTTAACGGTTTGATCCGAAATTTCTTTAAATCGATTCTTGCCGGTTGCTTTGAGTTCTCTCATTTTACCAGCTGCGGAGATAGAGATTGAATTATTCGGATGATTCCAGTAGAACTTTTCCTGGTAATCATGCTTAATTTCAAGCGCAGCAAGTGGATCGATTCCTGCAATTGGCAGGGTTATGGATAAAAGAGGTGTATCAGAATTTGCTGCATTTTGTAGAAATCTTGTAAATGCCGGTGATTCAAGAGATTCAACGAACAGCGTGGGGGTAATATCATCGTCTTTGGAAGAATTCATCAGTAGAGCATTCATTCATTTTCAATACTTTCAATATAAATTGAAAGTTAATCATTCCAAAAATTGAAATCTAATTATCTTTTTGCAGGACAGGCACTAAATGACGCTGGTAATCGTGCTGAAAAAATGAAGAATCAGGCCAGATTTACTCGGCATCATCAATAAGGCCGCTTTCAAAGGGATTTTTTATCCCATAATCTGCCGGATTGAATTCAGCAAGTTCAAAAAAGTATTCCCAGGCAAGTTTACTCTGTCCGCTTTTGTCAACCCAATTAGGGTGGCTCTGTTTAATGAGGCCAACAACACGTTTGGCGTAATTCAGGCGTTCATCGAAATCCTCAATTCTGGGTATGGCAGCAATCATAAGATCCAGATTGTATCCGCAGTCGTAGTCTTTCGGTTTGCTTTGATCTAAAAACATAATTGGTTCTGTTAGCTAATTAGTGTTGGTAATGTAAGAAGATTGAATCGGAAAAGTATAATTTTATAGATCTGGAGCTGCAGAGATTAACGGCTAAAGATTGTCAGATCTCAACATAAGGGAATCAGAAATTACTATATTCTACAAAAACAGTAGAAATATCATCAGAAGTTTATAATTATGATTCACAATTCAATTATTGACGCCATTGGAAACACACCCCTGGTGCGATTAAATCGGCTCTCAGAGGGTCTGGATCTCACTGTAGCTGCAAAAGTTGAGTACTTAAATCCCGGACAGAGTATTAAAGACCGTATTGCCATCAAAATGATTGATGACGCTGAAAAACAAGGATTGATTAAACCCGGCGGCACCATTATTGAAGGTACATCTGGAAATACAGGTATGGGCCTTGCGCTGGTTGCAGCCGTTCGGGGTTATAAATGTATTTTTACCACCACAGACAAGCAGAGCAAAGAAAAAGTAGATCTACTGAGAGCACTCGGTGCTGAAGTACAGGTTTGCCCAACCAATGTTGAACCGGATGATCCCCAAAGTTATTACTCTGTTGCGAAGCGACTCAGCGAGGAGATACCCAATTCTTACTATCCAAATCAGTATGATAATCCGAGTAACGCGCAGGCACATTATGAAACCACCGGTCCTGAAATATGGGAGCAGACAGAGGGAAAAATAACTCACTATGTAGCCGGAATGGGCACTGGAGGTACCATATCAGGTGCTGCGAAATATTTAAAAGAGAAAAACCCGGAAATTAAGGTGATCGGTGTTGATAGTGTTGGATCAGTCTATAAGCACTATTTTGAAACCGGTGAATTTGATAAAGATCAGATCAAACCATACGTAACCGAAGGAATTGGTGAAGATATTATACCCGGTACAATTGACTTTACTGTTATTGATAAAGTTGTACAGGTGAACGATAAGGATGCTTTGGTTACCACACGCAGGCTTGCACAAGAGGAGGGACTGTTTATTGGCGGTTCGTGTGGAGCTGCTGTTTATGGTGCATTAGAATACGCCCGTGAGAATAAGCTTGGAAAAGATGATCTTATGGTTGTTATTCTTCCCGACAGCGGTACCCGATATGTATCGAAAGTGTATAATGATGACTGGATGAAAGAGAAAAATTTCATCTAAAGAATTCAAATGAAATAAAAATCAAACAAATCAAAAAATTATGGATCAGCCGAATAAGCAAAAAAAAGGAAAACCGATTGAGATAGAACTGAAAGAGGAAGAATCCACGGGTACATACTCCAATCTGGTAATGATTACACATTCACCAGCGGAATTTGTGTTTGATTTTATTGCTATGATGCCTGCAGTAAAAAAGGCAAAAGTGGTGAAACGGTTAATTCTTACACCCGATCACGCAAAACGTCTGGCTAATGCACTGAATGAAAATATCAGGAAGTATGAAGCCGAGCACGGTCCGATAACCATCAAAGAGAAGTTCGATATACCGTTTAACTATCGGGGTCCGAAACCGGAGGCCTAAA
>SLGA01000137.1 GCA_007123985.1 Balneolaceae bacterium
CTTGCTTCAAAGTGTGACAGAGTAATTGAACTGAAAAACGGACATCTTTTTAAAGATTCCTACGTACCCGCCAGCGAAAAGGCTGAGACCGTTCAAGTGGATATTATTTAATGAATTTACTGAGAGAACTCTTTTCACCATACAGCTGGAAACTGGCGTACAGGGATTCAAAATCTCAATGGAAGAGCCTTATTATTTATACATCGGCAGTGGTTGCAGGTGTGGCCGCACTTGTTGCCATTCTATCGTTCAGAAATGATGTATTGCTTACTGTTGATGATCAGTCTCGCGAGCTTCTGGGCGCCGATCTCGAATTGCGTGCAACCCAGCCATTTAATGATGACATTATCGCGTTCATTGATTCAACCGGCGGCAGCGATGCAACTGCGCTTGAATTTAATTCAATGGTACTGTTTAACCCTGTAGGAGCTACCAGGCTTTCGCAGGTAAGAGCAATTAATGGCCCTTTTCCGCTATACGGTACACTTTCAACAGAACCTGCAGAAGCAGGACTGCTCTACCAAAAAAATAACAGCGCTCTTGTAGAAAAATCAGCAATGAGCCAATTTAATATCTCCGTTGGCGATACCATTCGTATTGGAAACATCGATTTTCCCGTTGAAGGTGCATTGGTAAGCGTACCCGGCGAAGCTGCTGCATTCTCTTTGGTTGGGCCACGTGTTTATGTTACCCAGGCTGCACTTGAAGGTTCAGGCCTGTTAGACAGAGGAAGCCGGGTAGAGTACAAACACTACTTTCAGTTTAATGATGCTGAAGAGCTTACCGCCTTTACAGAAGCCTTTCGGCCGCTCTCTCGCGAACATCGTGTAAGAATGGAAACTGTTGAAAGCCGAAAAGCAAATTTCGAAGTTATTGTAAATAATCTCACTCGATTTTTAGGGCTCATCGCCTTCATTGCTCTGTTGCTTGGAGGACTTGGTGTAGGCAGCGCAATATATGTGTACATAAAACGCAAGACTGCAACGGTTGCAACGCTTCGCTGCCTGGGAATGACAAAAGAGAAAATACTGGCAGTATTTGCCATTCAGGTGGCAGCTTTGGGATTTTTAGGCGCACTATCGGGTACGGGTATTGGTTTAATACTTCAATTTTACCTGCCTACGCTTTTTGCTGATCTCCTGCCCTTTCAAATCACTCAGGCAATTTCCATTCAGGCCATATCTCTCGGACTATTCACGGGAGTACTGATTAGTGTAATTTTTTCCATTTTACCACTTGCGGCCATTTCAACGATCTCTCCTCTGCTTACACTCCGAAGTACAGAATTCTCACCGATCGGTTCACTCTCAAAAAGAGTGAAGTTTACCACACTCTTCATTTCACTTGCAGTACTGGTTTTTATTGTTGCTTTGCTTACAGAAAGCTTTCTCGCAGCCCTGATATTCACACTCAGCCTGCTGCTTTTTATTCTATTGCTATGGGGTGTGGCCGGATTCCTGACAGCAACCGTAAAAGGCCTTCGCCTGAAATCTTTTCCATACACTGTTCGCCAGGGTATGGCAAATCTTTTCAGGCCGAATAATCAAACATCCATGCTGATGACAACTCTTGGAATGGGAATGCTGCTTATTGGAACGCTCTACTTATCGCAAGATATGCTTCTGCAACGAATCGATCTGGAAACGGGTGATGATATGCCCGATCTTGTCTTTTATGACATTCAGATGGATCAGAATGAGAGATTAACTGAATTGATTACTGAAGAGGGTGCCGGAATCATTCAAAACGTGCCTATTGTTTCGATGCGGCTTTCCTCAAGAAAGGGGCAAACTCCGCAGGAAATCAGGCAGGATACTACCCTCTCCCTGAGCAATTGGGCACTCTCGAGGGAATACAGGGTTACCTACAGAGATTATCTCACGGACGCAGAAACTGTTCAGAGAGGCGAATGGATTTCTTATGCTGATGGCATCGATTCCGTCATTCCTATATCTGTGTCCACTCAAATTGAAGAAGAGTTACAGCTTGAAATTGGTGATACCCTTGGATTTAATGTGCAGGGTGTGCCAATTACTACAATAATAGCGAGTATTCGTGAAGTGGACTTTCAGCGCCCTGAACCCAACTTCTTTGTAGTATTTCCAAGCGGGGTTTTGGAACAGGCACCTCAGTTTTTTGCATCTACCGTAAAAACATCGGGAGATGAACAATCGGTAATGCTTCAACAAAAAGTTGTAAACGAGCTGCCAAACATATCGGCAATTGATATTTCTGTTGCACTTGCAAGCGTGCGGGAATTTCTTGATAAAGTATCTATGGCCGTTCAGTTTATGGCACTTTTCAGCATTTTCACCGGATTTATTGTTCTTGCAAGCTCAATTGCAATAAGCCGCAGGCAGCGGACCAGAGAGTCGGTTCTTCTTCGAACTCTCGGTGCCAAAAATTCACAAGTAGGCTCTATACAGACTATAGAGTATGCTCTTTTGGGGCTGTTGTCGAGCCTTACAGGCTTACTTCTTGCTGTTGCAGCAAGCTGGGGACTTGCTTATTTCTATTTTGATCTCGCCTTTGTGCCAAACCTTTTAATGCTGTCGGTAATTACCATTTCTATAATGGCTTTGGCTATCTTAATTGGATGGAGTGGAAGCAGGCATATATTCAAACATTCGCCACTTGAAATTCTGAGATTACAAACCAACTAATTTCAAAGTGACTAACAACCAAAAAGTTTGGGCAATATCGATAGCAATACTCATTGTATGCCTTGCTCTTACTCTATATCTGTATATCAGAACAGGTAATCTTTTTATTGCGATTCTCATTGCCCCGCCAATCATCCATTATGCATTGAAACATCGCGGTAAAAAGGGTCTTTCAGAATAAAAGCGTTCTGAAATTCATATTTAAGACTTCTTTATCTGTTTACGTTTATTACATTTTTGAGCAAATTGTAAGAAAGCACTTAAAGTGATGTTAACCATAAACTAAAAACAGATATACTATGAAAATTCTCGTCCCCATCGATTTTTCAGATCGAAGTAAAAAAGCACTCGAAGTAGCGGCAAAATTTGCGCAACTGTTTGAAGGTATGGTTACACCTTTCTATGCTCATCTGCCCATTTCAGAGCTGGATGAACCGTACGCTCTTGGCATGAGCAGTAAACTCTATCAAAAATTTGATGAGCTTGAAGATACATTATCAAATCGTGTAACAGAAATATCAGCATCACTGGTTGATGAAAAGTACCTCGCAAAACCAATTGTTGTGATGGGTAATGCAGCACAGGCAATTATTGATGAATCAAACAATTATGACTATGTGATTATGAGCAGCCATGGTCGGACAGGTTTTTCAAGGTTCCTTCTTGGCTCCGTAGCAGAAAAAGTTCTTCGTTTGTCTAACACTCCTGTGATGATTGTAGAAAATGACTCGGATGTGGGTAACTTTGAAAATATTATGGTTACAACCGACTTCTCCGACAATGCTGCCGAGGCATATCCACATGCCATTCGAATAGCAAAAGAAACCGGTGGCACAATCGATTTGATTCATATTCTCAGTTTCGACCAGTTCGACGAAAAGGAAAAAGATCTGTCTCTAAGAAAGATTCGGGAAGAACGCCTTAAAATTCTGAAAAAAGAGTATTTCCACGAAATTTCGGACAGGGTAAATCAGCAGGTAATCATTTCCCAAAACACTCCTCATGAAGCCATTTTTAAACACGTTTCAGAAAACCCTTACAATCTCGTAATTATGGCAACTGTTGGCAGAACCGGAATCAATTACCTTATGATGGGAAGCACCACAGCAAATGTTGTAAGGCATGTAAAGTCTGCTGTTCTAAGTGTGAATCCAAAGAAAAGCTCATAGGAATTGTTTCAGAGAGCCTTATTGAATATCAAACGAAAGTCTGTCTGAGAATATCAGACAGACTTTTTAAGCATATGAAGTTAAGAGATCAGAAATTGAATCGGAGAGTGCTTACGAATTGCCATCTGTCTACTGTTCGTGTAGCTTCCTCTGAGCGAAATCGTATATTCGGAAGGTTATCCGGAAGAGGTGAGTAATCGTAAGAAGCATAGTCATATACGGCCGATACTTCCTCCCAATTAGAATACTGTGCTGCAAGCTCAAGGCGTAAGTTTGGTGTAATTGAAAAACCCGCACCAAGTGCATAAACATCTCTGTTATTCGAAATGTCAGCATATCTGCCGGGCAGCAGGCTATATCCCGCTCTAAGTGTAAACTCCGGAGTGATATCATATGCAATACCTCCTCTAAAGCTCCACACCGATCTGAAATTATCCTCTATAAAGTCATTTTCAATCAGTTCGTCTTCAAAAAGATCACTCTCTCGAAAATCTATGCTTGTCCCACTGTAATCAACATACTCAGCAGAAAGTGAAACTGAAAAACCATTCAAATTTTGCATGGCTACACCCAGTGAGGTTCTCCCCGGATATTTCACTCTGTAAGAAAACTCATTGTCTGTGAAATCAGAAAATTCAACTCCATTGTTAAATGTGGTTCTTAAATCAGCATCGAAATTTTCGTCCACTTCAAGTGTGGTAGGAAAGGTGTAACTGATACCTACATTGAACTGCTCGGTTATTTTATACAACAAACCTGCACGTGCTCTGAAACCTGTAAAGCGGCTGTTTAACCGGTCATCCAGTAAAATATTATCCACGTCGGTATCACCAAATCCATCGCCATTGCTATCGATAATGGTACTTGAATAGTCGTTGAACTCATCCACTTCCTGAAAAATTCTGTTGTAGTTGAACCGGCCGGAGAGCAAACCGATGCTTGCACCAATCATGATATTTTCCTGAAATTCAGTTGCGAAAAACATTGAATATTCCCCGCTATATCCGCGCTGAATTATTTCGCCTTGTTGTCTAAGTCCCAGAAAGTCACCAAACCTGTCAAACCCTACTCTAAAAATTGATTCGTCCCAATCTTCAAATTCATCGCCAAAGTCGGTAGCAAACGTATTGAATGCAATCTCCTGATATGGTGAACCACTGGCTTTAAATTTGTCAGTGATCGTACTGTTTTCATTCCTGGCCCTGAAACCCAGTGCTCTGTTAAATATCGAATGCTGTGTATAACCTGCCCCAAAAACAAAACTCCCCTGCACAGTTGGAAATGAGTATAAAAATCCAACATTAGAAACGCCGCGCTGGCTGTTATCCATACTTCTTGTTTGCCCTAAATAAAGTCCATCCTCTTCAACCGATCTGTAAGAAAGGCCGAATTCGCCAAAACTCCTTTTGTGCAGCGCCATACTTGCAGGATTATCTATAAACGAACCAAACCCGGAATTAAAAGCTGTTCCGGGCATTATGATGGAAATAGGATCATTCGCAGCTCCCTGATCGCCAAACAATGTAGCCTGATAGCTGTACAGAAGTGCATTGTTCGGATTTTGCGCGTGCAAGGCTGTAATACCGCCAAACAGAAATATGAAAATGAGAACGGTTATTTTCCTAAGCATACTGCTCCTTTAATAGAGGTGATTCGATAATTAAATTCATTCAAATATAACCAGAGACAGGTAACAAATTTTTAGTTTCTGCTACCTCTGTTATTCCTTGTGCTAGAGCTTGTTGCTCTGTTCGTAGAACTTCTGTTTGTTGAACGAACAGTTGAGCGATTATTTGATGATGATGAGCTTCTACCTACTGAAGAATTGTTATTAGAAGATCTTGTATTGTTCACAGCAGATCGGTTATTAGAAGACCGATTGTTGTTACTCGATGTTACAGCGGTTGCTGCGGCTCTTAATACTCCATTTAAAACACGATTGCTACGAACATTACTACTTTGTGCCTGATTAACATTATTTCTGCTTGTCGTTACAGTTTGTTGAGTCGTTACACGATTTCGGATTGATTGCACAGCTTGCTGCTGTCTTGTAGCTGGTCTCTGTATCGTTGCAGAACTGTTGCTTCTTTGATTCACTGAAGATGCCGAAGTAGAACGGTTAACAGTTGTAGATGCAGAACTTCTTGCAGCCGATGAGCGGTTGCTTGTACTGCTACTTACACTGCTTCTCTGGTTGTTTGACGTGTTTCTATTGACTGTGCTTCTATTGGTATTTGATGAATTATTCCTGTTAACTGTACTTCTGTTCGTATTTGAAGAGTTGCGATTTACTGTGCCTCGATTAGTGTTCGAAGAACTATTCCGGTTTACCGTGCCTCGATTTGTGTTCGAAGAATTGTTGCGATTAACCGTGCTTCGATTCGTATTCGAGGAATTATTACGATTTACCGTGCCTCGATTTGTGTTCGAAGAGTTGTTACGATTAACCGTGCCTCGATTCGTATTCGAGGAATTATTCCGGTTTACCGTGCCCCTGTTTGTATTGGTTGAATTGTTACGATTTACAGTTCCACGAGTTGTATTACCCGCATTTCTATTTGTCACAGTACCTCTGTTAACCTGCTGAGTTCTAGCTGATGATCGAACGTCCGTTCTGTTACGTACAGCAGGAGCAGTTCTTACGCGTGCATCAGCACGGGTATTTCTGTTCAGTGTCTGAGTGCCGCGTGATGTAAGAGCTGTACTTCTTGGCCCGTAATTCGTAGCTCTTGTTGATCGTGTAGTTGAATAATAGATCACTCCAAAGTGCGGCCTGTGATAGTAACCTCCCCAGTAACTGCCATAATATGGGAAATATCCAGGGTAGGCATAGTATGAATAGAATCCGTAGTGATACGGCCGATGCCAACCATAATTAAATGCTATACTAAATCTCCAGCTGGGGTATCTGTAATATGCAAACGGATTGTGATGGTACGAGTAAAAATATGGATTGTAGTGGAAACCTGAATAGCCATAAAAGTGATTATTCACAACTGATCGACGAAATTGCGGTGTGTGAGTAAGCGTTGCACCGTAATCCAGATACCAGTCTCTGGTTTCATAGTCAACAAAGTAATAAGCCTCCGCATCTTCCCAGCCATCTTCATAACCCAATTGATAATCATCAACGCTTACAACCTCGCCGGCTCTCTGTTCAACAGATGCCTGTGTTGAGGCAGCGCGATCTACCGGAAGTCTTTCTGAAGGCCGCGGAGCATCATGAACAGTTTGCAATTGTGTATAGCAACCCGACAAAAACAGTGCCAGTGCAGTTAAAAGTATGGTATGTAACGAGTTTGATAATTTCATGGCTTACTCCGGACGTTTTATATTTATCTTATCCACTACTAAGATACACTAAATGTTCCATAATCAACATCACATAACCATGTGATGCATGTGGCGTTTTATTATTTTAAGTATCTGATCTTCATTTAGTAACGTGTTGTTATATTGAATTGTTTTTTGATTTTCCACTCTGATTTCAAGGCTTCATAAAAGCAAAACATACAATGAAATTTGTATGTATATATTACGAACAGGCAAACAAGAAAGTTGCTTTAAATTTCAGTTCATCTACGAGAATCCATGTACACAAAATACTGTAAATATCTTCATAATATGTGCGTTTCAAGTTCATGGAAACCATCCTCAGAATAAAAATACAAATGAACCAAGCATGCTCCACCGATTTACAAGACGATCTGCGCTTTCGGATTGTATGGTGAAGTCAGGAGCTGAATCAGGGAGCGATGAGTACTCATATTGGGCAAAATCATACACAGAAGAAATTTCCTCCCATTTTTCAAGCTGGAAGGCCATGTCAAAGAGAATTTTTGATGTTACTCTGAATCCTGCACCAAAAGAAAATACCTCTCTGCTCCCCTCATTTGTTTCAAAACGGCTGGGATAACTGGCATAACCACCGCGAAGGCTCAGGAATGGGTTCACATCAAATGATACGCCCGATCTTACGTTCCATACATTTCTGAACGCTTCCTGTATCTGTTCGTTATCTTGCAATTCAGCATCCATAAGGTCACTATCTTCATAATCCAGTCTTATAGCTTTAAAATCCACATAATCTAATGAGAGTGAAAGTGACAAACCATAATATCGATCCAGAGCCAATCCGAATGACGTTTTTGAGGACGTTTTAAAGCGATAGCTGAAATCAAAATCTTCTTGTTCATCAAACCGAAACCGGTTATTCATTATTGTTGTTAAATTTGCACCAAGTGTTTCTTCAGCGCTGAACGTAAATGATGGAGTGTAGCTCAATCCTGCATATATAAAAGGTGAAATTCTGTAAAGAATTCCTGCTCTTGCCCTGAAGCCTGAAAATGTAATTGCAAGATTATCATCAAGTATGACCCTGTCGATATCTGTATCGGGCTCTCCATCTCCTGTTGTATCAATAAAATTGCCTGAATAGTTGTTTTCTATATCAATTTCAGTGAATTCACGGCTGTAATAGTAATTACCTCTTACCCATCCCAGGCTAATCCCCACCATTAAATTGCGTCTGAATTCGGTAGCTGCAAATAGTGAATACTCTCCGCTATAACCTCGCTCATTAATTGAAAATACCTGACTTATTCCCGGAAATTCTCCAAAGTTATCAAAGCCTATTCTGAAAACAGATTCATCCCAATCCTGAAACTCATCGCCATAGTCTGTTGCAAAAGTATTGAATGCAATGCCTGAATATATGCCCCCCGGGGTCTTAAAAAAATCAGTGATTGTACTACGAAAATTAATAGCACTTACCGAAACAGACCGGTTAAACCCCGCAACTTGTGTGTAACCGCCACCCACAACCAAACGCCCGATATCCACTGGAAAAACATGTACAAACCCGGCATTCGTTATGTTATTTTCAAAATCAGAAGATTGATGATCCCTGGTGGCCACTCTGAAACTGACCTCTTCAGTAACAGATCGGGTTCCAAAACCAAATTCTGCAAACGACGTTCCAAAGAGTGCAACAGTTGCTGGATTATCGAGATACGAACCAAAACCAGCTGCGTTTGCAGTTGATGGCATGATGAGTGTTGCCGGATCGTGTGGTGTACCGTGATCACCAAAAAGTGTAGCCTGGTTGGTATAAAGCCACGAATTTACCGGGTTAATACCCTGTGCAAGTACTGTTTGATTTACACTTGCTGTTACAATAAAAAACAAGCATAGTTGCAGGGTTTTAAATCTAAAATTACCAACGTCTCTTTGAAACCTAAATCCGGTCAATTACTTGTAATTTAGTTGCTTCCACGGCTTGATGTGCTTTCACCTGATGAGCGGGTGCTGCCGGTTGTTCGGGCTCCGTTGCCGAATGAGCTGTTTCTGTTCTCAACCCCTCTGACGGCTGAACTTCTGCCGGAGTTATTAGAGGCAGCTCGATTCACAGCTCTTGTCGTGCGTGCATTATGTACCGACCTGTTCGGCACTCCGATGATTCGTTGCCGCTGCCAGTCACTAAAATTATTTAATTGAGTTCGTGCTGCCCGATTTCTCTCTAAACGTTCGATATAATCCGCCCCTCTTCTATCGGCAAGAGTTTGTTCTCTTTCCCGGAGTGTAGTAGTATTTATTTCAGGGAGTGTAATTTGATTTCGCGAAGAAACTCTAAGTTGGTCCTCCCTGTCCAAAGACAATCTGCTGCTAACTTGATTTGATCTGATCTCCCGATTGATACCGGAAACTGAAGTACCTCTTGGTGTAATGCTATTTTTCAAGGAATTATCATGTGCATTTAATGCACTTGCTTCCCAGTAATTTGGTTGCACAGATTGCCAGTAATACCAATTTGCCCACCTGTTGTAGTAAAAACTCCACATATACTGGTTAGAATAGTATGGCGGATGAGCACCCCGGGTTATTCCTCTCATTTCAGCAATGCGAAGAAAATAGTGATTGGAGTATCCGGGACGATTATAAAAAAATGAGCTACTGAATGGTGAGAAAAAATAGGTACTTGTAGGGTGGTGGTAATTAAAGTGAGCCATTTTCAGGAAATTTCTGTCCGTTGCCAGATCAATGCCGTAATAGCTGTACCAGTCTCTCGTGTAGTAATCAATATAAAAGTTGGATCCGTCAACTTCGAACCATCCACCTTCGATATGCGATGCTGTATCATCATGATAATCTTTATCAACAGATGTTGCATTGTATTGTGTATAGCAACCTGAAAAGACTAATCCCGCCGTAAGAAGAAGTAAAATTTGGTTCAATGGAATTTTCATGATGGAATTTTAATACGTTTGCATCTTTAATGATGTCAATAAGATACTATTTTTATAATGTTAAAAAATAACATATCCATGCTATCATATTTCACCCCTCAAAGATTTAGCAATTACCTCTGCCTTTGAATTTACATGAAGTTTCTTGTAAATATTTCTGATATGTGCCCGAACCGTATCAATTGAAATATCGAACCGGTCAGCAATCAACTTGTAGCTTAAACCATCCACCAATCCGTTTACTATATCTTGTTCTCGTGATGTTA
>SLGA01000026.1 GCA_007123985.1 Balneolaceae bacterium
CGATACCATCTATCCCTATCCAAGCTATGGACTGGGTGCAAGACGTGCGGCTGACCAGTGGTATGTGAGAAGTCAAAGCGTTGGCGTGGTAAAATGGATCAAGCGAATATTCGGGTACCGCGGGCCACTGCCTGATTTGAGTGATCGCGATAAAATTGTTTGATTAATAATTACCTGATTATGTTTTAAAAAATGGCAAAAGCAGTCCAAAAAGGGTGTTAGTTAAGTTAATTCGCTAGCAATTATGTCATGCCGGACTTAGATCCGGCATCTCCTGCCTTTGATAAGGACAGGGTCTTATACTGAAATAAGTTGACACAAATTTAAGAATCGAACTTTGTTTCATATTAGATTCTTACTTCGATAAGTGTTTTTTATTGCCACTTAAACACAAAAATGCACTGAAATCTCTGTGTTTCAGTGGCAAAATCTCAAGACCTCTTGGTTCTTGATTTTGCGAATATAAAATCCAGACATAAAAAAACCGGCTCCTGTCGAAGCCGGTTTTAATTTTCGTCTGATTAAGAGGGAGTTTTGATTAATTCGCTGCACGCTGATCAACCTTCTCTCGATACTTTTGGTAGAAGTATTTGTGGCTGTCCATCATATCGCTTTTGCGCCCCAGGATGTAAACTTGCTCAACCTGTGTGGCATACTCAATCGGGTTTCCGGTGGTAATTAGCAGAGTTGCATCTTTGCCAACTTCGAGGGAGCCGATTCTGTCGTCTAATCCCAAAATCTGAGCTGGTGAAAGTGTAACGGATCGCACTGCCTCATCCACATCCAGGCCGAACGCTGCAGCTGCGCCAACTTCATGGGGAAGTCTGTTCGCGTATGGTGCACTTGAAGCACCTGCAATTGCAAAAGGCACTCCTGCATCATACAATCGGGCCGGCAGAGAATAACGGGCATCATAACTTTCCCAATTTCTGTTTGGAGATGTGAGCACCATCGTAATAATTACGGGTATATTATGTTCCTTCAACTGATCGGTTACCAGGTGGGCATCTCTTCCACCGAGAATAATCAGTTCAACACCTTCTTCAACTGCCCAGGTAATGGCATCCTGAATTTGTCTCACTTCATTGGCATTTACAACTACGGGACGTTCACCATCAAACACGGGAATCATAGCGTTCCATCTTGTATCGAAATCATGATGCGGAGCATCACCGTTCTCCATGGCACGGCGGGCTGTTTTGTATGCACGGGCATCAGCAAAAGCATCACGCAGATACCGTAATTGTGTTGTGTAATTACCCGTATTGCTCGGGTTTGGCCAGTTAACAATCAGTCCAACACCCGATTTCAATGTCATTTCGTCCCATGCCCAGCCGTCCATCATCATAGCAGCCGACTGCCCTGAAACAAGACCGCCTCCTGGAGATGTTACTGAGGTGAGAACACCGGCTGAACGGCCAACTCCAATCCATCGGCTTTCGGGGTTGAATGCCCGCTCAACCATAACATTTGGGTTAACGGTGCCCTGTTCGTTTATATCGGTAGTCATATCAACTGCACCGATTTCGTAGATACCCATCTGGCTCCAGGCATCAATCAAACCGGGGTAGATGTGCTTACCGGAAACATCTTCTGTTCTGGTGCCTTCCGGCAAATCAACATCTGTTCCGATAGCTATGATTTTGCCATTATCAAACAGAATGGTTCCGTTTTCAATCACATCACCTGAGATGGTGTGGATGGTACCTCCAACAAGTGCAATCGGTTCGCTTTGAGGTGGTGCCGGCGTTTGATTTTGCGCAATCAAGCTGAACGAGAAAATTAGCGTGATTGCGAAAAGAAACGTGGTTATAAGTGAAATTTTCATAGGATAATTGGTTTCAGCATTCATGGTTAAACTGATGGATCGGTGTCTGCAGTTTCTGTTCTTAGTCATTTTCTGCCTCCATAATCCATTGAATCAGTCTTGCACGCTCTTCTTCAATGGCCTGTTCCAGATCTGCATGTTCTTCGAGATCGAAATATTTACGGCCATCGATCCATGTCTGCTCTGCTTTTGTAAATGTGGAGAGCGGATCGCCATTCCAGATTACAAAGTCGGCATCTTTTCCGGGTTCAAGTGATCCCACTCTGTGGTCGATTCCAAGCAGTTTAGCCGTACTGCTGGTTACCATAGAAAGTGCAGTTTCGGGATCTACACCCACACGTACCATCTTGGCCGCTTCCCAGTTCATCCTGGAAGCGATCTGGCTGTTATCGGAGTGAAGAGAAGTTACCACTCCCGCCTCATGCAGTAACCGGGCATTGTAGTTGGTGTTGTCGTACGCTTCGATTTTGAAACCACCCCAATCGCTCCATACCACTGCGCCGGCACCATGCTCTGCCAGTTCCGGTGCAACCTTATACGCTTCTACCCCGTGGTGAAACGCCTTAATTCTGAAATCATAATCTTCTGCAAGCCGCATCAGCATCAGGATTTCATCCTGCCGGTAACTGTGAGATTGAACCAAAATGTCACCATTCAGAATATCGCGTACTGCATCGAGGCGGATATCTCTTCGGGGTGGTATTCCGGTTTGATTTTGCTCCCATGCATTCCAACGGGCTTCATAATCACGGGCCATGCTAAAGCGATCTGCAATAATCTGCTCCACACCCATTCGTGTATCCGGATAGCGATCGCTGCCAACCCGTTTGGGATTTTC
>SLGA01000076.1 GCA_007123985.1 Balneolaceae bacterium
AATTTTGGGTGTATGGCTCATGACAATAAACTTCTTTTTTTGTTTCGGGAAACTGCAAGAGTTTCGTTTTCTTTCAAGTATTCAAAATAAGAAATTCGTTGGGATCAACCTATTTGAAGGGCATGACAAGACAGATGATAACATATTCAAAAAATTTGCCTCATTCATTTCAAAATGTTTCGGGTTTATTCTTATGGAATTTCTGCCTTAAACATAGTACCAGCCAGTCCTTAATCGTACCCAAATTCAGCTTTCACCAAAAAATCATCCGAAAACAAAAAAGCCCTGAAAGTTCATATCTCTATGTCTTACAGGGCTTTAATTGAGTGTGGGACCGGGCGGAATCGAACCGCCGACACACGGAT
The DNA here is from genome assembly GCA_007123985.1 of Balneolaceae bacterium. GTDB lineage: Bacteria > Bacteroidota > Rhodothermia > Balneolales > Balneolaceae > Rhodohalobacter. The sequence goes on from SLGA01000076.1 coordinate 366, forward strand.
TTTCAGTCCGTTGCTCTACCGACTGAGCTACAGTCCCTCACAGAACAGTAAATATAAGGGGTATTCATTCTTAACACAACGGTTATTTTGTGAAACATAAAACGTGAGACTTGAGACAGCAAACATAAAATGTTGTTTATCTCTTAGTGTCAAAACCCACCTGTTTGCCTTTTCACGTTTGCTGTTTCACTTGATACCCCTCATGCCTGAACATGTATATCCTTAAGCCTCATCTGGATGGTGCGTTTGCCGTTCCAGTAATTTTCCTCAAGTACATACGCTACATCAATCCGATCTTGCTTGCAGTTTCGCAGCCGGGGCTCATACTCGTGCATGTTAAAACCGATGGCATCAAACACAGCAGAATTTTCTGACTTCACTTTCATTTTCAAGTGGCCGCTTCCCACAATGCTCGGCAGACCCTCTATGCAAACATTATGGCTCACAAATACCGGTCGCATGTTGCCCGGGCCAAAAGGCTCAAAGAGAGTGAGCAATTTCCAGAATTTCATATCAATCCTGCTCAGATCCAGTTCGCCAGAAATTTCAAGCTCTGGTTTGAAATCATTATTCAACAGCGTGTTATAGGCTATTTCATTCATACGCAATCTGAACTCATCCAGGTTATCCCGGCTCATGGTAAGGCCGGCGGCAAACTCATGCCCTCCAAACTGTTCAAGTAAATCTTCACACTCTTTCAGTGCATCGTAAATATTAAAGCCTTTTATGGATCTGGCTGATCCTTTTATTTTATCCTCAACTGTGCTCAGCATAATAGCCGGGCGGTAATGAGCATCCACAAGTCGGGAGGCTACAATACCAATTACACCAAGGTGCCAGTCGGGGCTGTGGAGTACCATCGCCGACATCTCGTCGATGTTAAACTCATTCTCAAGCATCTCCGTAGCCTGGTTCATCGTTTCCATATCGGCGGTTTTACGCATCTTGTTTACCGCTTCCAGCTCGGATGCAAACCGGCTTGCGGTTACTGCATCATCTGCAATCATCAGCTCAACGGCTGTGGTGGCATCGCCCATACGGCCGGCCGCATTAATTCGCGGCCCGATGGAAAATACAATGCTCGATGTAGTAACACTCCCCGGTTTTGCATCAATCAGATTGAGCAGCGCTTTTATGCCAACGCGGGGCTCTGTGTTGATGAGTTCAAGCCCCCGTCTCATCAATACACGGTTTTCATCAACTATAGGCACTATGTCCGATGCGATCGAAATGGCTACAAGATCCAGAAACTGTTCGGGCAGGTCAGCCGGCAAGCCAAGCTTTTGCGTTGTACCCTGCACCAGCTTAAATCCAACACCTGCACCGGAAAGGCCATCAAACGGATAGTTACAATCAGGGCGCTTTGGGTCCAGAACAGCTACAGCGTCAGGTATGGTATCACCCACGGTGTGATGATCGCAAATGATTAGATCGATCCCTTTCTCTTTGGCATATTTTGCCTCTTCTATAGCTGTAATCCCGCAATCAACCGATACAATCAGGTTGGCTCCTTTTTGGATGGAAAATTCAATTCCGTCGGGGTTAATGCCGTATCCCTCTTTGAACCGGTGAGGGATATAATACTCCACATCCAGCCCGAATCGCTTCAAAAATGTGTAAAGAATACTTACAGCAGTGGTGCCGTCAACATCATAATCCCCATAAATAACCACCTTTTCCCGGTTGCGGATGGCCGCAGAAAGGCGGCAAGCACCTGCCTCCATATCTTTCATCAGAAATGGATCGTACAGATCTTTATTTTCAGGCCGAAAAAATGTTTTAGCCTGTTCGAAGGTATTGATATTCCGGATTGCAAGCAGGCGGGCGATCTCCGCGGGTACGTTTAGCTGCTCCTGCAGCAACGATATAGTCTCCTCCCGCGATGGTTTGGAAAAGGTCCATCGGTAAGCCATGGTTTATGTTCTGTTTTGTTATCATTTAAGAGGAGCGGGAGTATCACCTCATCCACACCAAAGCGTGCATCCGCATAATATCCAGGCCGGATGCTTTTATAACCTGTTTCTCTGTTTACTATTATACTAAAGTGAACAGAAAATGTGTATAAACAATCTTTTTTTTATCATTAACCAATTCTGAATAGTGCTATATCTATCGGCGGAAAACAAATACTATTTCTTGATTCGCAAACTAATTCATCCTTTTTATAAAATGTCTCTTCAAATTCCCTCATCCATTATTGCTCTTCTTTTCACAGTACTCATCATCACTCCATCAGATACTGCCGATGAAAAGCGAAGCAGCGATCATGTACTTTTTTATCCGGCTTACGGGTACAGCTCCGGTGATGACTGGGTTATTCCCATGCGGATATACGTATATGAGTACAGGCCCGGTGTGCAAAGCCTGGTTCGCAGAATGTTTACACGTATTCGAAATCTGGACGAAGACCAGCAACAGATCTTCGATTCCAGAATCAGAGACTTTGTTGTGGACAGCGAATCGCGGGAAACGGTTCTTTTTTCGTTTGATGATGATCCGGAACATGAAATCTTCGGTATCATGGATAATGAAGGCAACTACTTGAGAACCGGGCTGAATGGCTTTGTGGAGGGTGAAGTGCGCTTATCAAAAGAAAGGATACAGGAAATTGTAACAGCTCAAAACCCTGCTGATGGTTGGCTGACAATCAACGCTGTATCTGATGGGCACCCCGGTACAGGGCGTATAAAACTGATTGAGCCGGAAGGTCTATCTGTAATTTCTGATGTGGATGATACCGTGAAAATAACCGAGCTCCCAGCCGGCTCGGAAATAGTCATCAGAAATACATTTTATAAAGAGTATGCAGCTGCTCCCGACATGGCAGATTTTTACCAAAGTTTGGGAGAAGAAACAGCATTTCATTACGTATCCGGATCGCCCTGGCAGCTCTTCAGGCCGCTTTCACAGTTTCTTTTTGGAGATGAAGCCGGTTTCCCTGAAGGCACATTTCACATGAAACGTGTTACCAAAAACTTTTTGAGCCTTAACACCTGGCGCGACCTTCGTGAGTTGGTAATGAATGAAGATGTAACCTTTGATCAGAAAATCGCACAAATTTCTCAAATCTTTGAACACTTCCCGCAGCGGGATTTTATACTGATAGGCGATTCCGGCGAAGCAGACCCCGAGGTTTTCAGCACTATTCGCGAAATGTTCCCCGATCAGGTCAGGAAAATATATATCCGCGATGTGGTAAACGCCCGCGAACTTGCCCCCGAACGCCTCGAAGATATGCACATTATTCCGGCACCAACCATTGAATTCGGAGTTTCTCAATTTGATGAGTAATGGGAGTAGCCAGTAGCAAAATCTCAATACTTGATTCTTTTTACTCAATACTTCTTGCTACTCTTTTCAAATTTTAGCCATCACACAGTGGTAGCCTTAGCACGGGGGGACCATCAGGATCGGGGCGAAGGTTTTGAACGAACCGATTTCCCTGATCTCCTATAAATTCCATTTCTAATTCAGGAGCACTCCAGAGTACCGGATTAACGGTTCCGTTCGGGGTAGCGTTAATGGTCAGAAATACCTCAGCGGGAAGGCCGGTTACAGGGCCTGTACTTAAACGAATCAAGCCATTGCCGGTATCAATACTGGTGTTCAGAGTTACGCCTCCTGTAATAGTGCCATTTACAGATAATGAAGAAATATCCAGCCCATCAGGGATGGGCAGCAAGATGCGTGTGTCATCCCGGGGGCCAAAACTTTCTGACGGCTGCAGTGTAGATATATAGCCTACAGCTTCTATTTGAACAGAATTTCCTGCTGATGCGGAATTTGCTTCTACCTCAAAATCGAGCCGAAAACCGCTTTGCAGATTGGTTGCACCTGCCACATAATCAAATGTTGTGTGTTCTATAATGCCCGTGCAAGCAGGGTTTTCAGAAATATGCAGAGTAGAATGTGCTTTTACGGTCATATTTCGTGATTTTTGGCTGAAATCATTCGGATCGGCCCATCCGGCGCGGGTTCTCCATTCTGCTTCGTACTCTCTGTTCGATGATGGAGCATTTAACATTCGCGCTACTGTTAAAAAACGCGTTAATACATCAAGCTCAGTTGTGTTTTCACTCATAATTGCTCCAAGATCACTGTCGCTCAAAGAATGATTATTCAGTACAGGAGCCGTCCCCTGGTTCGATTTGCTTGAGTGATGCAGTGTGAAACATTGCGTAACCGGGGTACCGGGTGCTACAGTCATCTGACGGTAACCACTGATTAACTTTGGCGGGAAAAACATCCCCACACCTTCGCTGCATCGATCCGGGCTCTCAGCAAACAGACGATACAAAGTGGTATGTGGCGCAATCAACACCCTGAAACCGGTTCGCCTTGTGCCCGTTGCGTTACCCGATGAAACAGTATAATCTACAATACTAACCGAATGATTCTCCACAACCCTTCGGCCGTTTCTGTCGCTAAATATACGAGACTCTCCGGGTCTTATTGCTTCAGATTCTTCAACTACCAGGCCAAATGTTGTGTCGAATATTCTATGCCGTTCAAGAGTTCGTTCACCGGAGTTTTCAACCCGATAGCAAAGTAAAATTTCATCGCCAGGTTCAGCGTCAAACTGCGGAGAATTATCATCAGGACAGGTGGCTGCTTTGGTTGCAAAGGCTTTAATATTAAATTCGGAGGCCGGAATCTCGGGGCTATTCCCCCCATTTTCAGAATCCGCTGAACTACTGCAGGATATTGTTATTAACCAAGTGGTGCTCAGAAGCAGAGTTAGCGTTGTGCGGAATTTTTGCATCGTGTTTTGTTTTAAATTTTTTCAGAGCAAATCATGCTGATTTTATACGTAAGAATGCAACAATTAACCCCCTGATAGCTCACATCGGTTTGTATTTTTGGATATTAGTGCATCCGAAGATCTATGCTTCTTTTCAATTTATTTTAGTTCCTTAGTTGTGTTACTTTTCCAAAACCCAAGCTCCCCTCAAAATGCGTTACCTTTGAGTCTCCGATTTTTCTTAATTTTGGCCTGTCAAACCGACGGTTTAAAATCTAACCTATAAGCACGTTTTATGTACTCAACCCTGAAAGACGACCTTCAAAAAGAACTTGATCAAATCAAAGCTGACGGACTCTTCAAAGAAGAGAGAATTATCACCACCCCGCAGGGAGCCGTCATCAAGACAGATAAAGGAGAAGAAGTAATTAACTTTTGCGCAAACAATTACCTCGGACTCTCTTCCCACCCAAGGGTGATTGATGCCGCAAAAAAGACGATTGACGAATATGGCTACGGGATGTCATCCGTGAGATTTATATGCGGCACTCAAACCATCCATAAAGAGCTGGAATCAAAAATCGCGGAATTTCTGGGTACAGATGATGCCATCCTCTATGCCGCTGCTTTTGATGCAAACGGTGGTGTTTTTGAACCTATTATCGGAAAAGGTGATGCAATCATTTCAGACCAGTTGAATCACGCCTCTATTATTGATGGTGTCAGGCTTTGCAAGGCCGATCGCTACGTGTACAAACACAACGATATGGCTGATCTTGAAGAAAAACTGAAAGAAGCACAGGGGGCACGAACACGGGTCATTGCCACAGACGGGGTGTTCTCGATGGATGGTACCATAGCACAGCTCGATAAAATCTGCGACCTGGCTGATAAGTATGATGCACTGGTAATGAGCGATGAGTGCCACTCCACTGGGTTTGTGGGTAAAACAGGACGCGGTGTTCATGAATACCGCGATGTAATGGGCCGTGTGGATATCATCACCGGTACATTGGGTAAAGCTCTTGGCGGGGCATCGGGTGGTTTTACAGCCGCGCACCAGGAAATTGTGGATATGCTTCGGCAGCGCTCTCGCCCCTACCTCTTTTCCAACACACTGGCTCCATCCATTACCGGCGCCTCGATTGAGGTACTCAAACTTCTCAGCGAAACAACCGAACTGCGCGATAAACTCGAAACCAACACCCTCTATTTCCGCGAGCAGATGGCCAACGCCGGATTCGATATCAAACCGGGATCGCATGCCATTGTACCGGTGATGCTGTACGATGCAAAACTCTCGCAGGATTTCGCCGAAAAACTACTCGAAAAAGGAATCTATGTAATCGGGTTTTACTACCCGGTTGTACCGAAGGGCCAGGCGAGAATTCGCGTGCAGCTATCGGCAGTTCATGAGCGCGAACATTTGGACAAAGCGATTAGCGCATTTACAGAGATTGGTAAGGAAATGGGAGTGATTTAGAAGACAGAAGACGGGAATATATTTTAAAACCACAAAACTGATACAGAGAATGAATAAAATCCTCATCACCGGGGCTTGCGGGCAGCTGGGCAGTGAACTTACCGAAGAGTTGCGTAAGCGGCATGGGAATGATCAGGTTATTGCATCGGATATATCGAAGCCGAAACCATCGCTGAAAAGCGGGCCATTTGAACATCTTGATGTGCTGGATCTGGACCGGATTGTTGAGGTAGTCGATAAACACAATATTGGCACTGTGTATCATCTTGCCGCCCTGCTATCTGCCACCGCAGAAAAGAACATCCATTTTGCTTGGAAACTAAATATGGATGGGCTTCTGAATATTCTAAACACTGCGAGTGAAAAATCTCTCGAAAGAGTGTTCTGGCCAAGCTCAATTGCAGTATTTGGTCCGGATGCACAAAAGGTGAAGACACCTCAATCGGCTGCATGCAATCCAACCACAGTGTATGGCATCAGCAAGTTGGCCGGGGAGCAGTGGTGCGCTTATTATCACAACAAATTCGGGGTGGATGTTCGCAGTTTACGTTATCCCGGTCTCATCGGTCATAAGTCCCTTCCGGGGGGCGGCACTACCGATTATGCCGTGGATATTTATCATAAAGCGGTACATGGCGAGCCTTTTGAATGTTTTCTTGAGAAAGAGAGCGCTTTGCCAATGATGTATATGGCCGATGCAGTCAAGGCTACCATCGATCTGATGGAGGCACCGTCGGAGAGTATCACTATTCGTACAAGTTATAACGTTTCCGCGATCAGCTTTTCACCCGAGGAGATCGCAACAGCCATCAGCCGGCAGGTGGAGGATTTTGAAATCACCTACAAACCCGATCACCGCCAGGCTATTGCCGAATCGTGGCCAAACAGCATTGATGATACACCCGCCCGAACCGACTGGAACTGGGAACCCTCTTTCGATCTCGAATCCATGACCGACGACATGCTCAAAAATTTACACGGAAGGTTGAATGCGGATGCGTGAATGAGCTTCTCAGGCCCCGAGATACTGCTGATTATTGAAGCAGCCGGCACATTTGCATTTGCGGTTTCAGGTGCTATGGCAGCTATACGCAGCCGCTTCGATCTGTTCGGCATTTTTGTACTCGCCTTTGTAACGGCCATTGGAGGCGGTACCATACGCGATCTGCTGATTGGCAACCTGCCCGTTAGCTGGCTCACCAACTCACTTGCTATCTTTTCAGTTTTGGCGGGATTTCTTTTCACGCTGATTGTATACAGGCGAATCAACAAGCTCGAAGGCTGGCTATTTACGTTTGATGCGGCCGGGCTTGGCCTTTTTACCGTTATGGGCACACAAATAGCGATGGAAGGGGGCATGAGCCCCGGTATTGCCGTTGCGCTGGGTACAATAACCGGCTGTTTTGGCGGTGTGATTCGTGATGTGCTTGCGGGTGAACCGCCCCTGATTTTTCAAAAAGAGATCTATGCCATAGCTGCTGTTGCCGGCGGAACCATTTTTATAACCATTGTTGATCTGTTAGGCACACTTTTCATTGCCCAGATTACGGGCATACTGGTTATCGTCGCCATCCGGTACGTTGCAGTAAAACGTGAGCTTGGCTTGCCCCGCCTTCAATTACCTGAAAAAAATTGAGCCTCATTGAAGCGTCCAAGGGACCTTCAATCGTGGCGGATTCATCGCCCGCAATTCTCAAAATCAAACTCATCGCACTTAACCCCACCACGCTGCGAGGTGCAAGCACGCTCGAAGGTTGTTCAGATCTTTTTATTCTTTCTCTCTGGCTGTAAACTTAGGCAGCCAACGGGGTACTTTTCTTTTATACTCGATGTAATCCTCCCCAAAGCGTTTTTCCAGCCCGGGCTCTTCGATGTAGATGAAATAGATTGTGTTCAGAATAAAAAAGAATCCTGCCCAGGCGGCAATCCGCAAGGATGGAAAAATCAGTGCCTCACCAATCAGAACGGCAAGCACACCCCATATCATAGGGTTGCGTACATAGGCGTACAAACCACCTTTCACAAGTTTTTGGGGAGGGTCCCATGGAGCAAGCGTGCCTTCACCTCGGTGAGCGAACAGGCTAATGGTACTCCCCATCAAAAAAAGGCCAAAAAGTAGTACCACCGCTCCTGGAATCATAAGCAGATGAGGTTCCGGCTCTCTGTTTTCCAGAAGCAGCCAGGGAATTGCAACCAACACAACAAGTGGCAATACCAGTGATTTAAGGTGCCGAAATAGCACGCCCATTTTAAGTTTCGATTTAATAAGTTGAGAACACAACGAAATCTACGAAGCTGTTGTCACAAATCTGTAAAAAACCTCTTTATTTATGAAGCACCTCCTTTTTCTTATCCTGTTTCTTATTCTGCTTGCCGGATGCACAGAAAAAAAGTCAACCACCACTGCCGATATATTAATCATAAACGGAACCATTGCTGATGGTACCGGTGGAGATTTCTATGATGGAGACATCATCATAAGAAACGGCGTAATTGCAGAAATCGGCACTTTCAGTCCGGAAACCGTTGATGCGAAGCAGGTTATTGATGCCTCGGGCAAACTCATCTCCCCAGGTTTTATTGATACCCATTCCCATGGCGATCCACTTGAAACTCCCCGTTTTGATAACTTTCTGGCGATGGGCGTAACTACCATCAGCCTTGGCCAGGATGGAAGAAGCCCCGGCGGCGATGATGTAGCCGGTTGGATGAAGCAGGTTGAAGAGGCCGGCACTGGCCCCAATATTGTACATTTTGCTGGGCACAACACATTGCGTCAGCTGGTCGATGCACCCCGCGAGGTGGGCCTGGCATCGCACTATATCGAAAGCATGCAGCAGATCATCAGCCAGTCGATGGCAGCCGGATCATTCGGGATGACCACCGGCCTTGAGTACGACCACGGTACCTTTGCCGATCTGCCCGAGCTTATTGCTTTGGCAGAAACGGTTGCAGAACATGGCGGGCTGGTGATGAGCCACATCCGCAGTGAAGATGATGATAAGGTAGAAGCAGCCGTCACCGAGCTGCTCGATCAGGGCAGGGGATCGGGTGCAGCGGTTCACCTTTCACACGCAAAAATTGTATTCGCAAACGACTCCGGCCGCGCCGATGATATTCTGGCACTGTTACAGCAAGCCCGTGATGAGGGGGTAACCGTTACCGCTGATGTGTATCCCTATGTTGCCAGTTTTACCGGTATCAGCATCGTATTCCCGGAGTGGGCGCTGCCGCCCAACGATTTTGACGAGGTGGTGGCAACCCGCAGAGACGAGCTTGCCGAATTTCTGCGAAACCGAATCACCCTTCGCAACGGGCCCGAAGCCACGCTGTTTGGCACCGCGCCCTGGGCAGGCAAAACACTGGCCGAAGTTGCCAATGAGCTGGATAAACCTTTTGAAGATGTTTTGATTGATGATATTGGTCCGCGGGGAGCGAGTGCCGCCTATTTTGTGATGAATGACGATGTGATGCGCCGCTTTTTGGCAGATACCCATGTGATGGTAAGCTCCGACGGCAGCCCAACCATGCGCCATCCGCGAGGTTATGGTAGCTTTGCACGAATAATCCATAAATATGTACACGACGCAGAACTGCTGTCGCTTGGAGAGGCCATTCATAAAATGACCGGACTCCCTGCGGAAACACTTGGTCTTTCGGATCCCGCCCGCGTTGAGGTGCC
>SLGA01000293.1 GCA_007123985.1 Balneolaceae bacterium
AAATCGGTGAGTTTCACCAAATTTTGCGATACCCGACCGTCACTAACAAAAGAACCAAGGCCCTGGCATCGATATATTAGCGATTCACTTTCGAGTGATTGCAGTGCACGGCGGATAGTAACACGACTTACATCGAACTTTTTAGCAAGTTCGTTTTCTGAGGGTAATTTTTCTTCCGGTTTTAAATCACCCGATTCAATTTGCTGGCGCAACCACTGGGATATTTGTGAGTGGCGCGGCACTCCTTCTTTTAAAATCATAGCAACGATTAATTTTTTTGTTTTAATCTACAAAGAAAATATCAAAACAACAATACTTGTATTAACATGTTATGCTATGTATATTTATTGAATAAAGAATAACAAATTCAATAATCATGGAAACATTACATACAGTATCGGGAAAAGATGTGGCTGAAGATAAAACCCAGCCATTTACAACACATCATCAGATTGTAATCGTAGGGGGCGGTTCTGCCGGTATAACGGTAGCTGCTCAATTAAAAAAGAAATTATCAGAGAGTGACATCGCCATTGTTGAGCCGGCAGAGGTTCACTATTACCAGCCTATGTGGACATTTAACGGTGCCGGTGTTTTTAAAAAGGAGAAATCAAAGAAACTGATGGAAGAGGTGATGCCTAAACATGTGGCCTGGATAAAAGATAGTGTTGTTTCATTCCATCCGGAAATAAACAGTATTGAAACGGCAGGCGGGCGGATGATTTCGTATGACTATCTGGTAGTGGCACCGGGCATCCAAATTGACTGGGATAAGGTAGAGGGATTAGCTGAAAGCCTGGGAACCAATGGAATTTGCAGCATCTATTCATACAGAAATCTTGATTATGTGGAAGAGTGTATAAAAAATACAAAGCGCGGAACAGCACTTTTTACTCAGCCAAATACAAAATTTAAATGTGGTGGGGCTCCACAGAAAATAATGTACCTGGCATCAGATACATGGAAAAAACGAGGTAGTCTGGACAATATAGCCGTGCAGTTTACAACAGGCGGATCTGTGATATTTGGAGTGAAAGAGGTTGCAGAAGCCCTTGCTCCGGTAGTGGAACGGTATGGAGTAGAGCCAAAATTTTTCCACAATCTGAAAGCTGTAAAAGCAGCCGAAAAAATAGCTGTTTATGATATCTATAAAGACGGAAAAGTAGTTGATCAGGCCGAAATAGAGTTTGAGATGCTTCATGTTACACCACCCCAAAGCTCACCCGATTTCATTAAACAAAGCCCGCTGGCTGATGCCGAAGGTTGGGTGGATGTGCATAAACACACCATGCAGCATAATAAATACCAAAATATTTTTTCTCTGGGAGATGCTGGAAGCACGCCAAATGCAAAAACAGGCGCGGCAGTAAGGAAGCAGTCCAGAGTAGTAACGGGAAATATTGTGTCGCTGTTAAAGGAAGGTGTTATCGATACTACTCTCTCTTATGACGGATATGGTTCGTGCCCGCTGATAACCGGCTTTGGAAAGCTAATTCTCGCAGAATTCGATTATGAGAATAAGATCACGCCCTCATTTCCGATAAATCAGATGAAAGAAAGGTGGTCAATGTATCATATGAAGAAGGATTTACTGCCCATAATGTACTGGGAGGGAATGCTTAAAGGGCGTGCTTAGAAAAAAGAACAACTTGTATTGACAAGTAGTAACAATCTCTGTATATTTATTTCAGAAACAATAACACAAAATGAATTTATATCATGTTTGACATATTATATCAACCCTGGCCCTGGTACGTGGCCGGCCCCATTATCGGGTTAACAGTTCCGGTTCTATTGCTGCTGGGTGGCAAAATGTTTGGAGTTTCCGCAAATCTCCGCCATGCATGCGCTGCATGTAACTTCGGTAATGTGGAGTTTTTTAATTACGACTGGAAAAAAGCCGGTAAATGGAATATCACGTTTTTAGTGGGTTCTGTATTAGGTGGATTTTTAGGCGGCTTTGTATTTGCTAACCCTGAGCCGATTGCGCTTGCACAATCAACCATTGCTGATTTGCAGGCGATGGGAATACAGGATTTTAACGGTCTTGTGCCTGACGATCTGTTTGCCTGGGGCGCTCTTGGAACATTACCAGGATTAATCGTTCTGATTATTGGCGGTTTTCTGGTGGGCTTTGGTGCTCGTTATGCGGGCGGATGTACCTCCGGTCATGCCATCTCAGGCTTGTCAGACCTCCAGCTTGCATCACTCATCGCGGTAGTTGGCTTCTTTATTGGCGGCCTGCTGATGACGTGGTTCATCTATCCAATCATCTTATCTTAAACAGAGGACAGCAATGAAATTTTCAGAATATCTTAAATATTTATTAATCGGCACGGCATTTGGTTTTGTGCTGATGAAATCAGAAGTGGTATCCTGGTTTAGAATCCAGGAGATGTTTCGGTTCGATGCATTCCATATGTATGGAATTATCGGGCTGGCAGTAGTTGTAGGGATAATCTCAGTTCAGATTATTAAACGAAACAACATGAAAGATGCGCAGGGTAATCCCATTTCTATACCGCCAAAAGATGCATCGCAGGTAAAACGATACCTGATCGGTGGCTCAATGTTTGGCCTTGGGTGGGCGCTATTGGGTGCGTGCCCCGGCCCGATGTTTGCGCTTCTTGGCAGCGGTTTAACAATTA
>SLGA01000040.1 GCA_007123985.1 Balneolaceae bacterium
AATAAAAAAAAATAATGATATAGTTAGTGAGATTAACAACTACAGGTATCTATATGTCAGACGCTTTTATAAATAATACCGTATCTGAAAAAGAAATTAAAAATCCCGAAACCAGCGAAAGAAAAAAATACGGGACTTTTGCCGGGGTATTTGTACCCACTCTGCTCACTATTCTTGGGGTAATTCTATTTTTAAGACAGGGATGGGTTATCGGTAATGCCGGTCTTTTAGGTGGTATAGGCATTATTTTTATTGCTTTTATTATTGTGACATTTACAGCGTTATCGATGTCCTGCATTACAACGAATATCAGAATCCGTGCTGGCGGGGCTTATTCCATTATTTCTCAATCACTTGGTTTGGAGGTTGGTGGCAGTGTTGGTATTCCTCTATATCTCGCACAAACTTTTGCCATTACACTTTATATTTTTGGTTTCAGAGAGGGCTGGCTCTATATATTTCCTGATCACCCTGCCATTCTTGTGGATCTCACGGTTTTTGGTGTACTATTTTTGGTTGCATTTGTGAGCGCCAGCCTTGCATTCAGGGTACAATATCTCATTCTTGCTGTTATAATTGCTGCAGTACTATCTGTAGCGGGTAGTATTTTTACCGGCGTTATGGAACATGAAGTTTTCTGGATGGGTGAATTTCCGGGTGCTCCTGAGGATGGATTTCCAGGTGTAAGTTTTTGGGTGGTGTTTGCAGTCTTTTTTCCTGCGGCAACTGGTATTATGGCGGGTGCAAATATGTCTGGAGAGTTAAGTAATCCCCGAAGAAGTATCCCTCTTGGTACAATATCAGCCATTGTTATCAGCTTTTTTATTTACATGGCTTCAGCATACTGGCTTTCAAGAGTGGCTACTCCTGAGGAACTGCTGACGAACTATAATATTATGATCGATAAAGCCCTCTGGGGCCCTGCTGTGCTTGCGGGTTTATTGGGAGCCACCTTTTCTTCCGCACTTGCCTCAATTGTAGGAGGACCAAGAATTTTGCAGGCACTTGGAGATCATAAAATCTTCCCGGGGGGTGGTTTCTTTTCAAAACTTTCAAAAAACGGTGAACCAAGAAATGCCATTCTGATAACAGGTTGCATTGTACTCGCAACGTTGATGCTGCGCGATCTTAATACCATTGCTCCGCTGATCACAATGTTTTTTCTGATTACGTACATGATGATTAATCTTGTGGTATTTATCGAGCAAAGAATGGATATGATCAGTTTCAGGCCTACCTTCCCAATACCAAAATTTGTGCCTGCAATTGGTACAATTGGCTGTTTATTTACGATGATTATCATCAACCCCTGGCTTGGCCTGGTGGCAATTGGTGTTGTACTTGCTGTATATCTTTATCTTACAAATCGTAAGCTGAACGTTCCCTACGGAGACATGCGGAGCGGACTTTTTGTGTCTTTAGCAGAGTGGGCAGCAAAACGTGTGTCTTTGCTGCCCGAAAATAATGAACGTGCCTGGAAAGCCAACCTCCTTGTGCCTGTAAGAAGTGCCCGGGAACTACGTGGCAGTTTTAGTCTGATTCGAAGCCTTGTATTCCCGAGAGGTTCTGTTAAACTGGTGGGAATAGCTTCCGATTCCAATAAAGAAACACTGAGGGAATCACTTATTAATTTATCCTCTGCTTTTTTAAAAGAGAACATCTATACACGTTGGTCTGTAATTGAATCAGATAACTACACCGACTCTGTTTTAAACTCACTCCAAACACTTCAGGGCACCTTTTTTAAGCCAAATATCCTCTTTCTTCGTTTGCCTTCAGAAAAACGATTCGATCCGGAAATTCACAATATTTTAAATAAAGCAAGAGCTAATAGAATGGGAGTTCAACTGTATGTTGAAGATTCAGTTGCAAATCTAGGTCGAAGTGCATCGATTAATGTTTGGCTTCGGGAAAAAAGTCCACACTGGGATATCAGCATGGATCTTGGAAATGTGGACCTTGCACTTCTATCGGCACATAAACTACAACTAAACTGGAAAGCTGATCTAAGAGTTATTACGGTAGTAGATGAAAAGGAGATTGAAAATGCCTACAACTATCTTGAAAACCTGTTAAGTGTGGCACGTCTTAAAGACGCAACCCCGCATGTTGAAGCAGGGGCATTCAAAGATGCGCTTAAAAATGCACCTCAGGCTGATGTTGATTTTTTTGGCCTCCCTGATGACCCTGATCTTGATGAACTCCGATCGTTTGTTGAGATTACAAAATCGGCCTGTGTTTTTGTTGCAGATTCAGGCAGTGAAAATATATTGGCATAAATCAAATCTTAAATTGTATATACAAATAGAATGAATAAGTTAACATTACTACCTTTGCTTTTTATATTTCTGACGCAGTTATTTGTTCTCAACGAACAAAAGGATTACAGTAATACCCAATCCTTACTTGAACAGTTACTTATTGAATTTTTGAATGGAGCTTCAGTAAACAGCTTTGAAATTCACAACAACTTCTGGGCTGATGATCTGATATACACAAGCGCAGCCGGCGAGCGGTTTGGAAAGTCAGAGATTATGGCCGGGCTCTCCACAGATGAAACTGATTCTGAGCCTCCATCAGCCATGTATAGTGCAGAAGATCTTCAGATTCAGGTGTATGATGATATGGCGATTGTGGCTTTCAGGCTGGTGGCAGAAATCTCGGATTTGGGCGGTGAAACAGAAACGATGAATTTCTTTAATACGGGTACATTTCTTAATAGAGGCGGTGAGTGGCGCGCAGTGGCCTGGCAGGCTACCCGTATCCATTAGTGCATCCAGTAGCCAAGAACAATATAGATTACAAAACTAATTGAAGCTGCAAGAAGTGCATACGGCAGCTGTGTTAAAGCGTGGGCCATATTGTTGCAGCCGGTTGCTGCAGAAGAAAGTACTGTTGAATCCCCGTAAAAACAGGAGTGTGAACCAAACGCCCCGGCCGATATTACAGCACCCGTAGCCAGCCAGATATTTACATCCATTGTAATCGCAAGCGGTACAATAATAGGCAGTGTAATGGCATAAACTCCCCAAAAAGAACCCGTTGCAAAGGTGATGAGAGAGAGTGATATAAATGCAACTGCAGGAAGCCACTGTTGGCTCAACACGGGTGAAACCACTTCAATCACATACTCGGTAAGACCAAGACCATCGTTTACATCTTTCAGTACAAACGACATCAGTATAATGGCAAGTGTGTACACCATCTCTTTAAATCCTCGAAATGATTGCCCGACCAGTTTAAAGAAACCAACCATCCTCCGGATCAGTGAAAACCAAATCACGGAAAAAAACAGGCTGTATACAATGCCTTTTAGTGCATCAACCTCAAAATAGATTGTTGCACCCACCAGTACAATTATTGGTAAAATAAAATCTGCCATCATCGGCTTCATGCCTTCTGCCTCTTTTATCTCCATCCCGATATTTCCTGACTTGGGAGGAGCCAATTTTCCTGATTCTTCTGCACGCTGATCCGCTTTTTTCATCGGCCCAATAGAGGGAATCCATTTCAAAGCAACCAGTGGCACGATGATAATTGCCACCCATGCATAGATTAGATACGGTATTACATTGAGATAGCCCGCTAGGCCCTGTCCCGTCGGTACTACTTCTGTTACCTCTAACAAACCGGATATATAGATTGCCCATGTAGATAACGGTACCAAAACGCAGATTGGAGCCGCAGTAGAATCGACCACATAAGCCAGTTTTTCTCTGGAGATGTTAAACCTGTCGGTTACTTTCTGCATCGAATTACCTACGGTAAGTGCGTTCAGATAATCATCAATAAAAATAAGAAGTCCCATAAACCACGTTGCAAGCAGTGCGCTGCGTCCGCTGTTTACGTATTTAAGAAGAAAATTGGCAAACGCCCTGGCACCTCCCGTGTGTACGAGAATCTGTATCAAAGAACCAAAGAGACCGCATACCAACACGATCCACCCAATGGTTTCGTATGTCATCTGATTGTAAAGGCTATCAGCAAAGGCACTTACAAATTCAAATTTGTACAAAATCACAAATCCAGCCAGAGAACCTACTAAAAGTGCCTCAAAGGTTTTATGTGTTTTTAGCGCATAGAGTATAACAACCAGCGCCGGTATCAGAGATATGATGCCGTAATGTTCCATCCGTTAGTTCGCTTCCCTTTCAAGAAGCAACGGATAGAAAATATCGAATACTGCCGTTTCCATAGCATAGAATGCAGTGTTTTCGGCATACTCAAATGGCCTGTTGCTGCCGTTTGTGATGAAAATAACTCCGGAACCTGTATCGGGATCTATGTACATATCACTCAGCAAGCCGTAGGCAATTCCCGCATGGCCAAACATGGTACGATCGGGAAAAATAACATCCTTACCATCCCGGTTTGTTATCAGATGAATTCCCAGTCCGTATGCCATCCAGAAATCATCCCAGGTATCTCCGTTTGTTTCGTTATAGATCCAGTTTGGCCGTGTCATTTCATCGAGTGTGGCCCCTTGCAGTATTTGTACACCTTGCCATTCACCGCCATTCATCAGTGTAAGTGCAAGCGTGGTTAGCGATTCAGTATCAATTCTAAGATTTCCCTGCGGACCGTAAATCAGCCCGTTTGTACCCGGTTCGTAACCCTCAGGAGCTCTTTCCTGCGGCTGTGATTCACCATAGTAATCAACTTGAGGTGTCCAGAATCCGTCCTGTAAACGGTACAGAGCGGCAAACTCTTCGGGAGAAAAATCTGTGACATTAAATGAGGCATTCATACCAAGAGGCTCAAAAATATGCTCATTTGTGTAGTGATCGAACCGCTGGCCGGAGATCAATTCCACAACAGTTGCTACAAGAGACCAGGCTGCATTACTGTATGAGAAAAACTCTTTCGGTGGGTGATCGGCAAACATATCTTCTGAATAATATCCACCATCAGGTGAAAATAGCTCACGAATTTCAAGATTTTCGCTGAACATATCGCTGATGAAATTTCCATAACCCTCTCCATCACGAATTCCCGAAGTGTGCCCCAGCAGATGGCGTAATGTAATGACTTCATCAGGTTGATTGGGATTTCGTAATTCCCAGCCAAGATAATTGCTTATATCCGCATCGATATCCACCAGATCCTGCTCGGCAAGCTGCATTAACGCAATTGTTGAGACTGTTTTTGTGATGGAAGCAATACGAAAAACGGAGTTTCGGGTGAGCTCACGCTCTGTTTCATAAACCGCATACCCGAAGGTTCCTTCGTAAGCAACTTCGTTGTTGGCAATCAACACAACCGAGAGCCCCATCAGACCATACTCATCCACAACCTGCTGAAGCTGCTGTTCGACACTTAATTCTTCATCATTTAGATGATTTGATGATTCAGATTCACCGGCTGTGTTCTGATCACATCCAGAAATCAATATTATAAGTACCAACAGTATCGTACTGTATGTTCGTATAAACATATTTGGATTATTTTGTGAACGATGAAAAGCAATTACATTTCTGCTTCATAGGGATATTCAACATCAGAGGAAATTGGTTGGTGTAGTGTTACGCAATGAAGCCCGCCTCCCCCGAGATTTACAGGAATGGCATTCACCATCACAATATTTCTGCCTGGAAAAACCTGTTCGAGTATCTGCCTTGCCTCCTCATCTCTTTCTCTGATGACTGCATCCATACCCTCTTCCCAGTATTTCTGCCCGATAACCACGCCGGGTGTAATCACAAAGTTGAGATAGCTGGCTGCAGCTATTACGTGTATTTCTTCACCAACGGGAAATTCATGACCATCTGCATAATCGAGTGTACTGATGTAATCATACACATAATCCCCGGGATTCATTGTATGTACAAGTGATCGGGTAAGCGGCATTCGTATGATCTCAAAAGGGTACCCATCCTGATCGACAGAATTCCTCAGGATCTCATAATTTACTTCCATCCGTTCATGATTTTCCTGTGCGATGGGATCACCCTCAAGGTCTTCTTCAGGAATGTATCCCAGCAGAATGGTGCGTTCATCCGCGAAACGCGCAAACTCGTCGATATGTCCGTTTGTGGTGACAACTGTGTAGGCTTCCACTCCTTCGTGGGTCATAAGCGGACCAAGAAATGTGTGTTGATCATCAATAATGCCTTCTTCAAGCCAAATTACATTGGTTACACCGAGTACGCGCTCAAACTCAGCTTCCATCTCTTCACGGGTCATACCGGGATTTCTCCCCTCCTCTACTGCTGCGGTAAGCAATAATGTGCCTTTCCCGTTTACTTCGCGGTTGCCGCCTTCGCTGATCAGCTCGGATTCAATAACCGGCATTTTCAGATGTATCCCGAGATTTCTTGCAAAAAGTGCATCCACCTCTATTTCTTCATCATCCGGGGTTGAGTAGCCCCAGGCATCGAACCGGAAATTCACAACGGCCATTTCACCGGATTGAAGTTCCACGAAAGCGGGGCCGGTATCACGCACCCACCATTCGTAGTAGGGTACAATATGGAGACTCACCATGTCCGGCGAGTTGATAGCTTCATCAATCATATTTT
Organism: Balneolaceae bacterium; assembly: GCA_007123985.1. Classification (GTDB taxonomy): domain Bacteria; phylum Bacteroidota; class Rhodothermia; order Balneolales; family Balneolaceae; genus Rhodohalobacter. The sequence continues at coordinate 6,519 of SLGA01000040.1, forward strand.
GCGCGCGTTCTTTCAGCTCTTCATCAAAAACGGCAATACGTACCTCCTGGCCCGATTCGGCAACCGCTTCAATCACCTGAAGCATCACCTCTTCGTTCGACATTCCGGTTTTATGTTCAACATGAGGCCAGTTAATCCAAAGCGCCTCCTGGTCTTCGAACTCGGCGGGCTGGCGTTGAACAAATATTTCCGCTCCGGGAATTTGTTGATCTGCACACCCCTGTAAAAACAGGAATGCGCAGATTATCAACACTGAGGTTACGGTTGATAGTTTAAACTGCTGTAAGTAGTTCTTCATTTTTTAGTTCACTTATGGTTGCCTCTAAACTTTCCCTTACAATTGCCACGGTTTGGTTAATAGCTTCTTCATCAAACGTTAAGGGTGGTGAAAAAACACAAAGCGGGGTTATGGGTCTCATCATGAGACCTCTCTTTTTGCAGTGCTGATATACCCGTTTTGAAATATTCAGATCAAAATCGAACATCGTTTTTGTGGATTTATCCTGCACAAGTTCCAGACACATCATATAATGGCTGCCCCGTACATCACCTACAATTTCATAATCGGCAAGCGATTTTAGCTGTTCTTCGAAATAGGGACCCCATTTCTTTACATGCTCACAAAAACCGTCTCTTTCAAGAATCTCAATATTTTTGAGGCCGGCAGCACAAGCAAGCGGATGCCCGGAGTAGGTAAACCCATGTGTAAGACTTGGATTTTCCTTTTTGGGAATACTAATCACATCATGAATTTCATCCGAAACCATAGTGGCTCCAAGCGGAACATATCCGGAAGAAATTCCCTTTGCGAGCACCAGCATATCCGGCTCAATTTCAAACATCTCTTTTGATGTTATCATATGGCCAAGACGGCCAAATGCTGTTACAACTTCATCTGAGATATATAAGATTTCATATTTCCTGCAAATTTCATGGCTGCGTTTTTGATAACCTGCAGGAGGTACAATTACACCACCCGCACCAAGTATAGGCTCTGCAATAAATGCAGCGATATTTTCCGGCCCTATTTCAAAAATTTTCTGTTCCATCTCTTCCATCAGAAAATCACAAAACTCCTCCTCGCTCATTTCTGCACCGTTTCTGTAGTAGTAAGGTGCAGTAAGGTAGTGAACCAGACCGGGTGCCAGATCAAAACCGTGATGAGTTATCTTAATTCCCGTAAGGGTGTGCGCCAGATAGGTGCTTCCGTGATAGCCAAGTTCTCTGCTAAGAATTTTTTTCTTTTTGGGCATCCCCTTCATGTTGAAGTAGTAGTGAGCCAGCCGTATTGCTGTATCGTTGGCTACCGATCCACCTGTGCCAAAAAATGTGTGATTCAGGGTGCCCGGAGCAAGTTCAGCAAGCTTTGCTGCAAGCTCTGCAGCCGGAATAGATGAGGCGTTTTCAAACGTATTAAAATAGGCCAGATTTTTGGCCTGTTCGTGAATAGCTGATGCAAGCTCTTCATTACCATGACCAATATTTACGCACCACAGACCGGCCATTCCGTCCAGGTATTGGTTTCCGTCGATATCTTTAATAAAATGCCCTTTTGCACTTGTAAATATCGTGGAGCCTTCATGCTTAAAATTGTGAAAATTCGCGTACGGATGGATCACATGATCGCGATCTTTTTCCCACGCTGTGCGATTGTCTTTACTCAAAATTTGCAAAATTTGTAATTAAATGGCTTGCCAATTATAAAATTTATATAATTACCTTACAATTTTAAAAATAATAAATATCATGTCCTCACAAGTAGAGTTAGACAAAACAGATGTATATCTGCTGAACACCCTTAGCAACGACGGCAGAAAATCATTTACCGAGCTTGCACAAGAACTAAATGTTTCCGTAGGAATGGTACGAAACCGCTACAAACGCCTTGTTGATGAAGGCGTTCTTCATATCATTGGTTGGACTGATCCCGTCAAGAGCGGAATGAATTCGTATGCAAGAATAGTCATGAAAATTCGTCCCACTGAAATGATCCGCGCTGTTGCGGAGCAACTCGTTGATATTGAAGAGGTAAGTTTTGTTGCCCTTACTACCGGCAATTATGACCTTGAAATCAATGTAACCTGCCAGAACAACAGCGATCTGCTCAAACTGATGCACAGCCGCATACACACGATAGAAGGTGTTTTCGAAACCAGCACCACGATGTACATGGAAATTCTGAAATGGGCATCCCATCGGGTTACTTCAATCACTGATTCCCCGGAACATGAAAATCCGGATGGTTTTGTGATGACAGACACCATCAAAGATGAACACTAACCAATCCACACAATTTATGCAGCGTCTGTTTCGAATGGCAGAAATAGGTGCAACAAAAAATGGTGGCGTTTGCCGCCTCGCCTTGTCGGATGAAGATCGCTTAGCCCGGGACCTCTTCTGCGAATGGGCGAATGAGTTGGGCTGCTCCATTCAATTCGATACTATGGGCAACCAATTTGCCACAAAAACCGGAATCAATCCGAATTTACCGGCAGTTTTAATTGGTAGTCATCTCGACAGCCAGCCCACAGGTGGGAAGTACGATGGCGCTTTAGGAGTTCTCGCCGGGCTTGAAGTTATCAGACGTTTGGATGAAGAAAATATCACTCATAAACACTCTATTGATATTGTAAACTGGACCAATGAAGAGGGATCGCGCTTTGCCCCGGCAATGATTGGTTCAGGCGTATATGCCGGAGAGTTTACTGTTGATTATGCTTACAGCCGAACCGATTCTGCAGGAAACCTCTTTAAGGATGAACTTGCAAGAATCGGTTATTTGGGAGATTCTAAGATTAAAAGAGACTACAAAGCATGTTTTGAGTTACACATAGAACAAGGGCCAATTCTTGAATCTGAAAACAAAAAAGTCGGCATTGTCACTGGTGTACTGGGCATCCGCTGGTACAATATTACTGTAACAGGGCAAGAGGCGCATGCAGGACCCGTGCCCATGGAAATGCGAAAAGATCCAGTAAAAAAATTGCAGGCTATCATCTCTGATCTCTATGTCGTAGCTGATAAATACCGTCCGGACTCAAGACTGACAATTGGATCCATCATAACTGAACCGGGAAGCATCAATACAGTACCGGGCAAAGTTGCACTCACGCTCGATATTCGTCACCCTGATCACAAAATTTTGGAACTCATGAATGAAGAGATCAGCTTTATTTGTACACACAAACATAAACAGGTACAACTTGAATCCATCTGGCATTCACCTCCTGTACCGTTTCATAAAACGTGCATCACTGCAGTTGAAAAAGCGGCTCAAAAACTGAAAATTCCTGCTAAAAAGATGGTAAGCGGTGCCGGCCACGATGCTGTTTACCTTAATCGGATTGCCCCAACAGGAATGATATTTATACCGAGTAAAGACGGAATCAGCCATAATGAGTCGGAGTTCTCATCACCCAAAGACATTGAAGCAGGTGTTTCTGTACTCTATGAAGCGGTTAAATCAATGATAGGATAAATATCAAATCTCAACTCGTATGAAACCACTTTCGAAAGCTACCCTCGATTTTCTGAATCGATCACCAAAATTGTTCATCAATAACGAATGGGTGGGTTCCAATTCATCGGAAACGTTGCTATCCATTAATCCTGCAACCGGAGAAGAGATTTTTAGAGTTGCACAAGCCGGTGAGGAGGACGTTAACCGCGCCGTACAT
>SLGA01000186.1 GCA_007123985.1 Balneolaceae bacterium
ATTCCTTCGAAAGTAATAAGCACAATTCACTAAAATTTAAATTCATCCATTTCTGATACAGGCTCTTTCGGTATTACAAAAGAGAGTATAATATAAACAAGTATAAATGTACTTGAACTAAGAAATGCAGCTGCCACAAATATAACTCTCATTAAAGTAGAGTTGATACCAAGATATTTTGCAAGTCCTCCGCATATGCCGAAAATCTTTTTATCCGATCTGGATCGCATTAATTTGTTTGAGAGACTAACCTTAAATGTATCCGCTGTTCTTGCTGATGATTTACTCTTCTCCCCTTTGCCATCAGCATATAAAAATTTATCAAGATTATCATACGCATCCCGGGCTTTTTCTTTTTCCTTTATTTCAGTTTTTTGCTGCCCTTTATTTTTCACAAATGTAGTGAGTAACAGAACACCGAGCATTACACCGCCAACGTAAGGAGCCACCTTCATAATTGTATAAAATATCGGAAGTGTAGCTAATCCGAAAATATCGGTTGCCACCCAGTGACCAACATATCCTGCAGACAAGAAAACCAATACAAGACCCACAATAGTATTAAAGTTCCAGATCGATTTTTCAGGTTTTTTCTCTTTTTCTTCCAGAAAATCATTCAGTGCAGAGTGAAGTTGCTGATCAGTAATACGAATGGATTGTTCTTCTTTAGTTACCATTGTATGTAATTTTTCTTTTTTATTACGGAACACGCCGTAATCAGTTACAATCAATTAACCGATGATCTCATTTTCTGTAATCAAAAGATCAAGAGGGATGTCAAAACTTTCTATCGGCAGGCTTGATTTGTATAACTGACAATCAAACAAAATACCAACTTTCAATCCCACCGATTTACTCAGAAAACGATCATAATAACCCTTACCGTACCCAAGACGGTTTTTCATTCTGTCACCTGCTACCATCGGGACAATGATTAAATCAGGAACATCAGGTTGAATAAGTTTACCATCTTGCGGTTCGGCAACACCCCATTTATTCGTTTTGAAAACCGTAGCTGGTTCAATAAGGACATGATTGAGCTCACCATTCGGCAGTACTTTTGGCATAATAAGCTGCTTCCCACTGTCAGTACAATGTTGCAAAATTTGTGCAGTATCTACTTCCCGGTTATCAGGAATTGATGAATAACAGTGGATGATTTGGGCACTCCTGAATTCATTGAAAGCAAATAGATTATGAGTAATCATTTGGCTCGCTTCTTTCACAAAACTTTGTGAAAGTCCGGAACGTATATCAAGAAAATATTTTCTTAATGCCCGTTTATCCATGTGCTTTTTTTAAAGATGGATTATATTGTGCCTGCTGTAATCCCCGTTTTTCATCTCTTGCATCAATTGGTTCCAGATATCCGGTCCATATTTATTCATAAAATAGATGAATGCAATTTCTCTTTCCTGGAGGTTGCCACTGGGAAAAAGCTGCGATTTCACCTTCCGAATGCGCTGTAATTGAATACTATCCTGCTCTTTAAGTGATCTGTAAACTTTTCCTTTCAGTTTATCCAGTTCAGTGAAAAAATTAGCTTTTACTTTCTCGGAAGTACCTTTTAAAGTAGGGTCTATTTGTGTGATCTGATTGATTCGGGGTTTGGAAATCTCATCGAAATGTTTTTTCCAGCTACGAAATACCGGTTCAGGATCGGGTGCATCTGAACGTTCAATATATTTCGATTCAAGATCTTCTATGCGCTCTGAATATTCTTCAACTGAAAATGGAAGTTTTGGCAACACTCTTTCAACGGCAGATTCAATGATAGTACCGCTAAAACGCGGCATAATTACAGGCATGTTCAATCCAAAATGGTTGTAAAAATCTTTCATTTGTGCATAGTAGGCAACTTCACCGGGCCCTGCTACATAAACTGCACCCGGTAGCAATGCATTTTGAAGAACAGGCCTCAGAAATACATTTGGTGAAAATTTTTCCGGTGAATCATCAATTAGACTGATTAACTCTTCGCCAGACCAGGAATTATCTTCCCCTTCAGCTTGCCAAACGTTATCTTCATAATGAATTTTTTTTCTGAAACCGGAGTCATCAATCCAAAATAAATTTGAAGGTTGAACCTGTACCTGGTTGTGAAACCCTTTTTCAAGTAGCAGTGTTGATGTTCGATTTAAAGTATCAAATAACAGTTCGGATTTACGTACACTCTGTTTGAATACATCTTTTGTAAGCTCTTTTACTGCTCTTGAATTTGAGCCTGCAAGAATAAGCCCATGTTTTGAAAATAGAGAAAGCATCAATTTTCCAAACGACATGCTAAATGTAGTGCCCGGGTGGTAACAGGAATCCAGCAATTTCCAGAGTTCTTCAGAGAAATCTGTTTCGTACATCGCAGCCTTAAGCTCTTTCCTGATCTCATTTAGCTTTTCGCCAAACTCCATCTCTGCAACTCGCGGAAAAGACTCGGCCGAGCTCTGAAGTGTGAATGTATTAAGATCGTCATTCTCTAAAACTCCAAGAGTTGCAACTTCATCATAATCATGATCTTCATCTGCCAACCAGAAAACAGGGACAGCAGGTCTTCCGTATTTTTTTTCAAATTCTGAAGCTGTTTGTATGGCTGTAAGTATTTTGAAAACAGTAAAAAGTGG
>SLGA01000099.1 GCA_007123985.1 Balneolaceae bacterium
CAGATATATTTTGGCAAAACCATTCAAAAGAATCCTTCTAAAACTTATCGGTGAAGCACTTCTCGGAGAACAAGGCCACGGTATTGATGCAGATATGCTGGCTCATTACGCAAACGAAATTAAAACTGTACAAGAGAGCGGTGTTGAAGTTTCCATCGTGATTGGCGGCGGTAATATTTTCAGAGGGGTGCGCGGTGCTACAAAGGGAATGGATCGCGTACAGGGTGATTACATGGGAATGCTTGCCACAATGATTAACAGCATGGCCCTGCAAGACGCTCTCGAGAGAAAAGGGATTCACACACGGCTGATGAGCGCCATTCGTATGGAAGAAATTGCAGAACCGTACATTCGCCGCCGAGCCATTCGTCACCTGGAAAAAGGGAGAGTGATTATTTTTGGCGCAGGTACCGGAAATCCCTATTTCACTACAGATACAGCCGCTTCTCTGCGCGCAATCGAGATAGAGGCCGATGTTATTCTGAAAGGCACCCGGGTTGACGGCATCTACGATTCCGACCCCGAAAAGAATTCAAATGCAAAAAAATACGATACCATTACCGGGGATGAAGTGCTCAACAAACGCCTGAATGTGATGGATCTGACTGCATTTACACTCTGCCGCGACAATAAAACACCGATCATTGTATTTAATGTAAATGAACCCGGTAACCTCATGAAAGTTGTGAATAAAGATCGTTCAATCGGTACAACTGTAGTTTGGGAAAAATTGTAGTTTTAGTAACTTTCACTCTTGTTTGATAATGTAATTTCCTGAGTTCCTCCTGGAATTAAAATCAGCAGAGAACTCTCATTGATCCAGTTTTAATCTGTTTCACAGTATTTGTAGTTAACTGAAACCTAACCCAGAAAAGATGTTACCTGAAGATCTGCAGCTAATTATTGATACATCAAAAGAAAGCATGGCTGAAGCTGTTGCCTTCTGCAAAAAAGAATTTTCTCACATCCGGGCCGGAAAAGCCACAACCACTCTTCTTGATAATGTGAAGGTTGAATACTATGGTTCACAAACACCTCTCAATCAGTTAGCTACCGTTGCAGCGCCTGAAGCACGCCTTTTAACCGTTCAGCCGTACGATAAAAATGTTATCCAGGATGTGGAAAAAGCCATTATGGCATCAGGGCTTGGGTTAAATCCAAACAATGACGGCCATCTGATCCGTATTCCGCTGCCTATGCTCTCTGAAGAGCGGCGAAAAGAGCTTGTGAAGCTTGCTAAAGACATCGCCGAGAAGGCACGTATCAGTATTCGTAACTCACGGCGTGATGCTAATGATGAGATCAAATCCACTGTTCAGAGTGAATCACTTCCTGAAGACAGCCGCTTCGAAGGTGAGGATGCCGTTCAAAAACTAACCGATACATACATCGCCCAGATTGATGAACTGCTTGAAGTGAAAGAGCAGGAAATTATGACGGTTTGATGGTTTGGTTTTAGTATTGAGTCTTGAGTCGTGAGGTTTTTGTTTGAAGGCGGAAGACGGAAGATGATTGACTTAACTTAAATACCCAAACCATATACCACCACCCAACTCTAGACTCAAGACTCAAGACTCAAGACTCAAGACTCAAGACTCAATCTAAAAAATGTACATCTCTGATCTCGAATTACACGGTTTTAAAAGTTTTGCTCATAAAACGCATGTGAAATTCGATAACGGTATCACCGCAATTGTGGGGCCAAACGGATGTGGCAAGTCAAACATTGTGGATGCACTGCGCTGGGTACTCGGAGAGCAGCGCCCTACCCTTCTTCGCTCAAGCTCTATGAGTAACGTTATTTTTAACGGAACTGCGAAAAAGAAAGCACTCGGCATGGCCGATGTATCCCTCACGTTTGTGAATAACAAAGGCATCCTTCCGGTTGAGTACAGCGAACTTACCATCACACGCCGGCTCTACCGTTCGGGTGATAGTGAATATCTCATCAACAATACCCCCTGCCGCCTGAAGGATATTATGGATCTCTTCATGGATACGGGCATGAGCTCAGATGCCTACTCTGTTATTGAGCTGAAAATGGTAGAGGAGATCCTTAATGACAGAAACAACGATCGCCGCCGCCTTTTTGAAGAAGCTGCAGGCGTTACCCGTTATAAAGAGAAAAGAAAACAGACCCTCCGTAAACTCGATGAAACACTGAAAGATCTGCAGCGGCTTGAGGATATTCTGGTAGAAATCCGTAAAAAAGCACGATCTCTTGAAATACAAGCCGAGAAGGCCGTGAAGGCTAAAAAACTGAAAAGTGAACTGGTTACGTTGGATCAGGCTTACACCCTTCATGAGTTCAATTCGATCAAAGAGGAGCTGAAACCGCTTGAAATACGGATCACCAATGCCGAAAAGGAGAAAAGTGAGATTTCGGTCCGCCTGAACGAGCTTGAACTTGCCGACGAAACTTCGCGAACCAAACTGCTCGAAAAAGAACGAAATGAGGCTGATGCAAAACGGCGGGCCGGTCATTTGCACTCATCTATCCGCGAAGCAGAAACCTCTCTCCAGATTACCGGAGAGAAAATTGTAAACGAAGAGGGTGTCATCAAACAGCACCTTTCTGACATTGAACAGAGCAAAATCGACATCA
>SLGA01000235.1 GCA_007123985.1 Balneolaceae bacterium
AGGTCCACCACATTTGAATTGAATGAGAGCGCACTTATTTCGGGGGCATAATAGTAAGAAAGATCATCCCACTCTCACCCTTTGTGATAGGGTACATCATCAAACAAACCATCAAAGCCAATCAAATTCCCATCAATCTGCCTTATTCCCCTCTCATGTAGTATATGTACCCATTTTTCAAACAGGAATAGTGCATTTCCATCAGTAAAAAGACCATTAATGCCGGGATCACCGGATGCCTCAATGATCAAATCTCCAACCCACCTGTTTTCAATCTGCTCTCCCCTTCCGTAAAGAGTGGTGCGAAATTGATAATCTGCCCCGAGCTTCTCAAGATAAGCTGCTGATGTAACCAATTTAAAGTTTGAGGCGGGCCGCATCAGTTTGTTCCCATTCAGATCTTCGAGCAGATTGCCGGAGCTGTCTCTCACCTGTACCGACCAGACTGCACTCGATGCTCGGCTGTTTTCGATAATTGTTGAGATTTCGGAAGACTGCGCAGAAACAGCAGAGCGGCTGACAAGAAAACAGCAGATTAGCAGAATGGGTATCAGTACAGCCCGGTTCTGTTCCATGGAAAACCTTTAATTACCAAAATATTTTATCTCTTCCTGCTCAAATACATCCAGTATTTCATCAGAGGAGTTACAGGCCAGGAGTGTATCCCGAAACGATACACTGTTCATTAATCGTGAAATTCGGCTTAAAAGTTTGATATGAACACTGTTTTTCTTTTCAGGGCCCACCAGCAGAAAAGCCATCTTTACAGGCTTTTCGTCAATTGAATCAAACTCGATGGGCTCTTTTAAAATGGCAAAACTTGCAAGATTTTCATCGATAAATGACACCTTCCCATGAGGAATAGCCAGGCTTTTCCCCACTCCGGTTGACATAATTCGTTCTCTCTCAAAAACCGATTTACGAATTTCTTCAAGCTGGCCATCCTCCACTTTTTCCTTCAGCGTGTCAATCATCAAGTTTAGCAGTTCCTCTTTATCGGACACATTTGCATTGGAGAGAATGGTGGTGTTATCAAGTAGCGAGTAGAGATTCATAAAAAATTTATTCTCGTTTTGAATGAGTTATAATATAAGCTGAAAATGAGTGAATGTTAAGTAAAACCACCTTTCAGAAGCAAAGGTCAAACGGTTACAAAATTACTGAATCAGGACATTTTTACCGCTTGAAGGTAAGAATCAAATCAATCAAAAGATGCTATGGAATACGAATTTATAAGAATAAAGATAGGAGTGATTTTGGGTTGTTGTTGAATCTGGTTTTGTCAATTCAAAATCTATTGCAAAGCCACATTCTAATGCTTTAAGTTTCAAACAACGGGTTTTTTACCGCCTTCATTTTCAGTACTTTTACTGCCCTTACATTAGTGAATACATGATCCGATCGTCCGTAGCTATATTTAAGAAAGAAGTGATGCAGGAACTGCGTACAAAGTATGCATTGAATACCCTTCTTGCGTTTACAGGCTCTTCACTTCTGCTTATTTTGTTTACACTTCGGGCGCATCAGATGGATCCTACTCCCAAAAGCGGGCTTATCTGGATCATCATTCTTTTCGCGGCTATGTCGGGCATGATGCGCTCGTTTGTGCAGGAAGCCGAACGTAAAACCTGGCCACTTCTGCAGCTACATGCAGCCGCATCCGATGTATTTCTGGGAAAACTGATCTACAATTTTTGTTTCCTGCTGGCACTGCATCTCTTTACCTTCTTTTTTTATATGCTGATGATGAATATGAGCATCGTAAGTATCCCCTATTTTTTAAGTGCTCTTTTTTTTGGTGCTGCCGGTCTTGCAGCCATCACTACGTTAACTTCTGCAATGATTGCCCAGGCCGATCGAAAAGGAGCTCTTTTTTCTGTGCTTTGCATTCCTCTTGTTGTGCCTCTGCTGCTTATATTAACGCGAGTTACAAATTCGGCACTTATTTCCGGCCCGGATGGCTCATCCATTAACGACCTTGTGGCACTTGTGGGCTTTTGCGGTGTTACCATTACAACCGGTATTTTACTATTCGATTTTATTTGGGAAGATTAAACCACTATGGCATTATCAAATAACATATCATTCGGTGATCGGAGACTGGTTGGCCAGGCAAACGTAAAAGAACAGATCGAGCGTATTCTACAATCTGAGAGGCATTCACACGCCTACCTTTTAACCGGGCCGGAGGGTTCCGGCAAAACGGCATTTGCACTTGCGCTTGCTGAGTTCATCAACGGTATCGACAACATTACCGATCTGAAAGGGCATGCGGCCACAAAAAAATCGAGCTGGTACACCCATCCCGATATCCACCTCTTTATACCGCATCCGCGAACGGTTTCTGCCGAGGAAATCAATCTGCGAATTGAAATGCTTGCCGAAGATCCCTACGAAATTGTCGATTTCACACTTCGCCCGGCACTGGAAAATCCTGAGTCCACAAAAAACCTTCAGGCGTTTTACTCTATTCGCTATTATCATAACGTCATTCGCCCTCGAACGGTTTATAAGCCCAATGAAGGTAAAAAAACTGTAGTAATCATTACCGGAATTGAGACGATGAAAAAGCAGTCAGCAAATGCTTTTTTGAAACTTCTTGAGGAACCATCGCCCAATCTGATGTTTATCCTAACTGCATCTAAAACAGACCAGCTTCTGCCAACCGTTATTTCACGCTGCCAGCAAATCCGGTTGCAGCAACTTTCGTATGATGAAGTTGCTGACGGATTGATTCGATTTGAAGGAAAAGAAGAGGATGAAGCCCGGTTACTTGCACGGATATCGGGCGGAAATTACTCCCTTGCGCGCTTTTTGGATGTAGAGACACTTCAAAAAACCCGGGGTCAAATTGTTGAATTTTTGCGTTACTCCTACACACAGGATGCGGCACTCGTGTTAGCCCTCATCAAAGACTGGAACAGCAGCCTGAATCGTGAGAATCAAATTGCACTTTGTAATACTTTAGAGCAGTTCCTTCGCGATATTCTCATCTACCGCGAAACATCAAATACAAGACTTATCACCAATGTTGACCAGGCTGATGTGATTCAAAAATTTTGCTCTTCTATGGAACATGCCGATGTAATTGGGATGATCGAAAACCTGCAAGAGCTAAAAGGCTTTCTCTATCAAAATATTCAATTTAAATATGTTTTTACGGTTCTTTCTACCCGTTTTACAAATCTGATGCGCGGAAATGAGCCGGTAATACCTTCAGATAAACCCTGGCAGCATCTGCCGGCATTTAATGAGGGTATATACTGATGGAAAGGCCAACACTGATATTCACCAAAATGCAAGGTGCCGGCAACGACTTTATCCTGTTTGATAACCGCGGGGTAAAGATGACGGAAAAAGAGCTTTCGAACCTGGCTCCTTCTCTGTGTAACCGGAAGTTTGGAGTTGGATCCGACGGAATTATAGCCCTCCAGTTTGACGAAACCAAAGAGGCCGATCTGGTAATGCTTTACAAAAATCCGGATGGCAGTGATGCCGGTATGTGCGGAAATGGCGCACGCTGTTTTGCCGCTTTTGCTGTTACTCTTGGTTCACCAAAAAAATTTACATTTCGCGTGCACGACAAAGTGTATAAAGCTTCCGTTAAGAAAAATTCTGTGGTTATTAACTTCCCGCTCGAAACGGAAGTGATGGAACAATCGGTGGCTAACGAACCCATTTTAAATATTTACACCAATACCGAGCATATAGTTTGTCCCACTCAAACACATCGGCTGGACGATGAACAGGACCTGGTTCAACGCGGTCGGTTTCTGAGAAATCATCCGAAGTTTAACCCAAAAGGAACCAATGTAAATTTTGTTGCAGGTGTAGATAAAACCAGCCTCTGCCTTCAAACCTACGAGCGCGGAGTTGAAGATCTTACCCTGGCATGCGGTACCGGTGCTATTGCATCAGCACTTGGGTGGCACCACCTGCAGCAAGCAACCGGCGGAAAGCATACCTATAAAATAAAGGTAAAAGGAGGCACTCTCTACGTTCATTTTTCGTTTGATGAAGAGACAAAAATGTACGATAACATAAAACTGGAAGGCCCCGCAGATTTTGTTTTTGAAGGGCAATATTATCTCTGATCTGTTGCATCAACCAAAGGTATATTTTCTATTCATATTCGTGATTTCACTGGTTCTGAACTCTTGTACGCTATTTGAATCAACGGGGAGCGAACGCGAACCGTTGCCGGGTATCAGATCGGTTGAAAATCTTTTCAACGTACCCGGACAGATCGTAGCCGACAACCAAATCCGGTCAGTACAGTTTCATCGCAGTGGAAATGCTGGCAGTGCTCCCTTCATCGAATTGAACAGCAACCAGCAACTTCACCTGCAGTTTGAAATTCTCCAATTCGAATCGCGACAATTCCGGGTACATATAACACATCACAACCCCGATTGGAGCCGTTCTTCAATCGGCAGAGAGTCTTTTACCGAGGGCCTTTTTACAGTATATCTGGACACCGGCAGAATATCATCGGCAAGAGAGCCACAATACAGGCAGTACAGTTTCAGTTTTCCCAATGAAGATCTTCGCATTCTCAAAAGTGGAAATTATATGATCAGTGTTGAAGATGCAGACACCGGCTACCTGGTAATGGCACTTCCGTTTTTTGTAACGGAAAATGAGGGCTCAATAGCATCTTCCGTTGAGCAGCTGATTACTCCGAGACAAAATTTGAGAACATCTCACCACCCTGTAAGCCGTTACCGATTACCGGATTTTGTGGATCAGCCTCAGTTCGACCTTGAATTTTACTATGTACAAAACCGGTTTTGGGGACGCACTCAGGAAGCTGGAGAGATTGACTTCTCCAGTGCGGTTGAGGTACACTATGAAATGAACAGAAACCGGCCATTTATTGGTGATTATGAATTTCTTGAGCTGGATCTGACCGATTTCACCCAGAGAAACCCCCAGGTATTAGAATATTTTCCCGCTGAAACGCCTCCAAAAGTGATCTTGTTTGATGATATCAGCGGATTTTCGGCATCCGGACGGTTAACAGGATCTGGTAGTTTTGGCCGGCCAAACAACAGCTTGAATGCTAAATACGCGGATGTTCATTTCACTTTTGATCCCGGAATTACTCCGGAAACCGATTTAGAAATCTATCTTACGGGAGATTTTAACAACTGGGCAATACAATCAGCAAACCGTCTTTCATTTAATGAAGAGATAAATAGGTGGACTACCGGTGTTATTCTAAAAGAAGGTGTTTACCGATACAAATATATCGTTATGGATGATGGCCGTGTAGATGATCTCTATTTTGATGATCTTTTTACAAATACCCGCCAGGAATATCATACGTTAGTTTACATGCGCGACAGCCGCGAATTCTATTACCGACTGCTGCAATACAACCACTTTTTTTCAGATTAAAACCCCTATGCGACTTCTCAAATTTTTTGCTGTTTTTCTTGTCACAGCTATCCTGATTTTTGGTTTTGTTTTGGGCTGGAACTGGAAATCGTTCTCCATTTTTATTGAAAACAGGGAAGCACTTTCAGAAGGAAACGAGTGGATTATCAAAACAAGTTCACTTCGCGGACTTTCAGAGTTTATGGGTGAAAATCCGCAGTACACCTCTGTAGTAAGTATTGTGGCAGATCATCCGGATTCTTCCATCCACTACAACCCGGCTAAACCCCGGGTGATGGGAACCACTGCAAATATTTTTGTACTTGCAGCATACTCGCTTTTGTTTGATCGGGATGACTTTTCGCCTGAAACTCCTATTCGCTGGAGTGATGTATCTCAATATCAACTGCCTGATGTTGACGGTTCTGTTCATAGGGGCAGTTTCAGAACGGGTACAGATCGGGGGTGGATTAACGATGGCGAATTAACTCTTCATAATGCACTCCGTCTGCTTGCTGAAACCAGCGATCTTGCACTGGCTGACTATCTCTGGTGGAAAATTGATCCGGAAATATGGGATCTACTTAAAACTGATCTTCAGCTCGAATCAACCGAAATGCCTCTCCCCTTTTCAGGGCTATACCTTGCTATTTCTCCTGAAATCCAAAACCGTTCTGTTCCGGAAATTATTGAATATTGGCAGACAGCCCCGGAGAGTGATTGGAGAGAACATGTTACGGAACAATCAAGAATATTTGCTGAGGATTCTGTCCGCCGAGAAGAAATCCTGAATTATATGAACAGAAACCGGCTCGGAAATACATTCATCGAAGAGAGAAATGCCATGATTCTGTTTCCGAAAACCACCGCTGAAGAGATAACCGGTATGCTGCAACGGCTGATAGAGCATGAAATTATTAACGAAAACATAAGCCAAACTCTAATGGATTACATGCGCTGGCCAATGGAGCGACAACCGGGTATTGAAAGAGATTTCCTGGATTATGCAGCCATTTATGATAATCGCATGGGTTTGATGAACGGTATCGATTTCGGCACTTCAGCATACACCGGAGATACCACCGTACAGGCATTTTTTCTTGATCGTTTACCAATCGGCTTCTGGTTCCATGCATCAGGCGGGCATATGCATCAGGATTTTATGCAGCGTTTAATTTACGATCCCGCGCTAATCGCGCAGATGAAACAGGTTATTCAGCAATAAAAACAATATCTTTCAGAACACTTTTTTCAGCATTATCGAAATGAATAAATACTACTTAATTTTTCTCATTTGGCTTTTGCCAATCTACTTTTTAGTACAGTTTGGTTATCAGGCGCTAACATACTATGGTATTCAATCAACCTATAACCAGGGTGATAGCTATGTGGCAACGGTTACCGATTTCGATGTAAAACAGATTGCGGCTCAAACCAACGGGTACGTAGTTATTAATTTCACAACATCTGGTGGAGAGGTAGTCGAAAAAAGGCTGGCACTTCCTGTTCAATTTGCGCAGGTAATCATGAATTCCGAACTGATTCCCGTCCGCTATTCAGGATCATCATTCAGCCCGATCGTTATGATGCCTGTGTACGATTTGCAGCAAAATGTAATTCGGGTTAATCTTGCCGTAACTCTTTTTGGCACTCTTGTAACCATTATTGTTTCATTCTTTGCCTCAAGATACGCGCTTCGAAAAGTGATAGAGGGTGATGATAAACTGGAGATTGAAATGATGGATGAGGTTACACCGGCTGTGACCTGATCGGATCAGATCATATAGGAACCGCCATTTATGTGAAATGTAGATCCGCTCATGTGTTTGACATTTCCCTCTGCTAAAAATAGTACCAATCTGGCAACTTCATCGGGTTGTGTCATCGTATCAAACGTGGAATCTTTTGTAAGATACGCTTCACCGTAAACAGAAATGGAATCTTTCGCCATGTCTGTTTCAACAAAACCGGGTGCAATTGAATAGGCCACAATACCCTCTCTGCTGAAGTCTCTCGCGATACTCTTGGTAAATGCAACCATACCCCCTTTCGATGCCGCATACGCTGCATATTCTTCTGTATCTCCCCTGTAAGCCGCTCTCGATGCTATGTTGATGATAACTCCCTCACTCTCTTTTTGAATATGCTGGTTAATAAACCATTTACTCAAAAGGGATGATGATCTCAGGTTCACCATCATCGTTTTATCCCATACGTCCAGCCAACTGTCGTCGTCGGTTGAAAATTTAGCATCTCTGAAGATTCCTGCGTTATTGATAAGAACATCGGGGCAGTCATCCCTAAATACCGGTTTAATATAAGTTTTTAGATCATCTTCTATTGAAAAATCTGCTCTAATGCCTTTGAATTGACTACTATTGAGCAGGCTTTCATCAAACTCAGACTGGTGTGCAGTGCCGGAAACTCTGAAATTATTCTTAAGTAACAGATCGGTAATTTCAAACCCAATACCTCTGGAGGCGCCGGTAACAAGAGCATGTTTCATGTTGAACCGAGGATTTTAATTGATTGATGGATACACTTTATGAACGCGTTTTCCTGAAAACGGGCACATTTGAGCAGGCTTCACCATACATCAGTTTTTTTACATGCGGAAGCAGTTTCTTAGTAGCATACATGTAAACATCGGCAGGAACATCCATTTTACTGCACCCTTTCAACAAAACAAACCGATCTTTGTACTCTGCCCAGTCTCTTTCATCAATCTTTAATTTGAATATCTGGCTGTATGCCGACTCTTTATTTCCAAAAAAAACATTTTCAGCATAATCTTCTGCATGCTGAACTACCAGCATAAACGCCCATTTAGGAAGTATCGCATCGGTTGAACAGTAAACTGTAAGATATGTACCCTTATACTGTTCCCAGTTATGTGAATCCATTTTTTCTCTGAATTCAGCCTCTTTCAATATCAGCCCATGAAATAAGAAGTCTTTCAGATCCAGTTCAGAAACGTTTACACCTTGTGCAAATTTTTCCAGATCTACAGTTTCGAGTTTGGATTGCTTTACTTTGTTTACAATTTCAGACATATCTATTTATATCGGGTATTGAGCAACAGGTATCTTGTAGCACCAATCTCAGAGCAAACTACTCGATACGTAATACTACGTGTTATAAAGAAAAAGACTCGCCGCAAGAGCAGCTTCTTGCTGCGTTTGGATTGTTGAAGTGAAAACCTTTTCCGGTTAATCCATCTGTAAAATCGAGTTTTGTACCGGCCAGATAGAGAAAACTACGCATATCTACCACAATTTTAACTCCATGATCTTCAAAGAGTTTATCACTCTCCTGGATCTTTTGATCTGAGTCAAAATCGAGATTATAGGTAAGCCCTGAACATCCTCCGCTTACAACTCCTACTCGAAGTGGTGTCTCCGCTGGAATATTCTGTTCTGTTCTGATTTCCTGTATCCGCTGTGCGGCTCTTTCACTAATGGCTAACGACATATCCATACTCCTCTGCCAGTTTCTCTGTATTCTATACTGATATTACCTGAATTTCAGGATCAATCCTTTTCACCATGCTTTCAATCGCATAGAGGGTACCCGATGAAGCTGTTGGACAGGTACCACAAGCTCCCTGGTAGTGAACCTTGAGACGATTGCCATCAAGGCCGATAATTTTCAAACCACCACCATCAGCCAGTAAATATGGCCGTACCTGCTCATCCAGCATCTGGTTGATTTGGATCAGTCGCGGGTCATCTGTTTCCTGTACTTCTCTTGAGGCATGTACTTCCGCATCTTCTTCAATATCGAGTTGCGGTGTTGCCTGCCTGATAGGCGGTGCAAGTTTTCGTAACAGCTCTGACCAAACTGCTTTTCCATCCTGAGTTACCGTAATGTATTTATCTACATAGTAAACGTTAATTACGTTTTCTATACTGAAAAGTGCTTTTGCAAGCTCATCGTGCTCTGCTTCACCACTATTTTCAAAAGATCTGGTAACTCCGTTGGTTAACGGTTCCGCGAGTACAAATCTCATTGCATCTGGATTTGGAGTGCGTTCTATTTCTTTTATTTTCGGCATGATGGTATGGATTCAGTTATAATTTTCTTTACAGTTCCTATACAAAAAATGACTTTGCGTAGTGAATTCCTTCAATCAGTCTGTCGATATCGTTCTTATTGTTGTAAAACGCCAGTGATGCCCTTGTTGTTGCCGGTACATTAAACCTGCGCATAATTGGCTGGGCACAATGATGGCCCGTGCGAACGGCAATTCCCTGCTTATCAAGAATAGTTCCCAGGTCAGATGCGTGGATATCATCAAACACAAACGATACAACAGAAGCCCTGTTCTTGGCTTCGCCCACAAACCGTAATCCGTCAATTTTTCCGAGTTCAGACACGGCATACTCAACAAGTTCAGTTTCGCGAGCCTCAATAGCCTCCATGCCAATCTCTGCAAGATAATCTACGGCTTCACTAAGCCCTATAGATGCAGAAATGGGTGGAGTACCCGCTTCAAACCTGAAGGGTACCTCATTGTAAGTGGTCTCTTCAAAAGTTACTTTATCGATCATGTCGCCTCCGCCCCGGTAGGGAGGCATATCATCCAGCAGATACTTTTTACCATATAAGATTCCAAAGCCGGTAGGACCGCACATCTTATGTGATGAAAACACGTAAAAGTCTGTGTCAATATCCTGAATATCAATATTCTGATGCGGAATGGATTGTGCACCGTCAATGAGTGTTACTG
>SLGA01000003.1 GCA_007123985.1 Balneolaceae bacterium
AGAGCTTTTACACCAAGGCTCTGGAGCATAAGTGCAACTTCACTGATGCGGATGGTATTGTCGTCCCATCCAAGCCGGGTTTTTACGGTTACGGGCAAATCACCCGCTGCATCCACCACGCTGCCGGCCATTCGCTCCATCATACTTATATCTTTTAAACAGGCGGAGCCGGCACCTTTTTTTACAATCTTATAAACCGGACAGCCAAAGTTGATATCAACAAGGTCAGGATTATTGGTAACTGCTACTTTTGTGGCACCTTCCATAGCCTCCTCTCGTCCGCCAAAAATCTGGATACCGAACGGTCGCTCAATCTCCTCAAACTGCATTTTATGCATGGCAATATCGGCATCACGAATAATCGCTTCAGAGCTGATGAATTCGGTGTACACAATATTCGCACCTTTCATTTTGCAGATTTGCCGGAAAGGGGAATCAGTTACATCCTCCATGGGTGCCAGGAATAGTGGCCTGTTTCCTAAATCGATTGATGATATTTTCATAAAATATGTTTAGCTATGAAAAATACGGTTTTTTGTTGATGAAGGCTACATTCTGATTTTCACCGCTGCTATGCAGACGGTTATCGATTTTAAGATGAAAAAATCTTTAATATTTACAATTCAAAGCGCTTCCAACTCATTTGAGCTATCCCAAGAATAGCCAATTGTTTAATTAACCTGTATATTAAGGTGTTAAACGAAATTCCGAATAAAAAAGGAGTAATTAAAAATGACACTTGCAAAATCAAGTATTGAAGAGTTATTGGGGAAAGATGCCGACTCTTTATTAAATCACGTATGTAAAACCATACCAAAAGAGAATTTACACGTACCAACAGCGGGTTATGTTGATGATGTATGGTACCACTCTGACAGAAACAACAGAGTACTGCACAATCTTCAAAGAATGTTCGACAACGGACGCCTCGCGGGAACAGGTTACCTGTCAATCTTGCCTGTGGATCAGGGAATTGAACATAGCGCGGGCGCTTCATTTGCCAAAAATCCGGCATATTTTGATCCTGCAAATATTATTGAACTTGCCATTGAAGGCGGTTGTAATGCAGTTGCATCAACATTTGGGGTTCTGGGAGCAATGTCGCGAAAATACGCTCACAAAATTCCATTTCTTGTGAAGATTAATCACAACGAACTGCTCACCTACCCGAACAAGTTCGACCAAATCATGTTTGGATCCATCGAAAAAGCCTACAACATGGGTGCAGCTGCAATTGGTGCTACAATTTACTTTGGTTCTGAAGAGTCATCACGCCAAATTGTTGAAGTAGCAGAAGCTTTCGATTATGCTCATGAACTGGGTATGGCTACCGTACTTTGGTGCTACACCAGAAACAATGCGTTTAAAGTAGACGGAGTAGATTATCACTCATCAGCCGACCTCACCGGCCAGGCCAACCACCTTGGTGTTACAATTGGTGCTGATATCGTGAAGCAAAAACTACCCACAAACAATGGTGGTTATCTTGCTCTCAATACAGGTGATTCAAGCTACGGTAAACTCGATCAGAGAATTTATGATGAATTAACTTCTGACAATCCTATCGATCTGACAAGATACCAGGTTGCTAATGGTTACATGGGCCGGGCCGGGCTTATCAACTCAGGTGGTGCATCCGGTAAAGATGACTTTGCTGATGCAGTAAAAACCGCGGTTGTAAACAAGCGTGCCGGTGGTATGGGACTTATAAGTGGCCGAAAAGCGTTCCAGCGTCCTATGGACGAAGGTGTTAAACTTCTGAATTATATTCAGGATGTTTATTTGAACGATGAAATAACGATTGCTTAAATTTATCCTTCAAGCCATGCCCTATTCATTTAAGGCATGGCTTTTTTTTGTCCACTATTTTCCAGCGAAACGTGAATGAGATTTAAAGTTATTGGCTGACAATCAGCAAAATACAATCAAAAACGGCCCCCTGATCTCTTTTAAATACATGGCAATTTCCATTGTATTGAGCTTGGTTAGTATGGGCGTTGTTGTATATCTCACCTACACTCCGGGAATTCTTGAGCATCTGAAACCAAAGAGGATGCCGGGTCTGGTTCTTGCTATCCTGGTTACTTTTTTAAAAGTCTATTTTTCAGCTGCAAAAATTCGCTTTTTGGCCGATAAAGCGATCAGTAAAATGGCATCGATGAGAATTGCACTTACGTGGGATTTTGCCTCTGCTATTACGCCATCTACAATTGGAGGTGCACCTGTTGCAACCTACGCAATGACCAGAGAAGGGCTAAAACTGGGGAAATCTTCCGCAATTGTTCTTTATGGTGTACTTCTTGATCAATTTTGGTATGCACTTGCAGTTCCAATATTGTTGATTTCCGGAATATACTATCAGGTTATCCCGGAAGAGATTGGCCTTGTTGGGAATGTAACCATGGGGTTGATTTATGGGGGTTTACTTGCTTATGGTGCAATTTTGGCCTATGGATTACTGATCAACCCTGCAGCAATGAAGAAGATTGTAAATGTTGTATTCAAATTGCCGTTTCTTCGGAAACACTCTGAAAAAGTAAAAGCTGAAGCTGAAAATCTTGAGAAATATTCCATTGAG
>SLGA01000156.1 GCA_007123985.1 Balneolaceae bacterium
GAATAATAGAGACTCAGACTATAGACCATGGTAGTAATGCTATAGCTCCAAGTGATCCAATTCAAGAAGATTATAATTTCATAGGCTGGGATATTAATTTTGATAATATTGGCCGTTTTGCTGTGGGACTGAACATTCGGTTCTAAAAACGGATACAAGTTTATCAAATAAAATCAAAAAAGTAGCAAGGCATGTGATTTCAAAAAACCGAAAAAATGCTTAGTTTATATAGACTGAATTTAAATAAGGAAATACCGGTTCAGTTTAACAAGTATATGTTGGTTTATTTGAATGCTGCTTGAAGTAAAAAATATTGACAAATCGTTCGAGGATGGTGTTCCTGTAATAAAGAATTCATCATTTGAAGTGCAGGAAAATGAAATTTTTGCACTTCTCGGGCCAAGCGGTTGCGGTAAAACTACAACTCTTCGTTTAATATCCGGTTTTGAACATACTGATGAGGGCGAAATTTATCTTGAAGGGGAATTATTATCATCCAAAAACGTACATATTGCCCCCCAGAAACGAGGTATAGGGTTTGTTTTTCAGGATTATGCCTTGTTTCCACATATGACGGCACTCGATAATGTGGCTTTTGGCCTTACAAAATTTCCCAAATTTAAACGAAAAGTGTTTGCTGAAGAAGTGCTTTGCCGAACCGGAATGGGGGATCATAAGCATAAAAGTCCGGCAGAGCTTTCGGGTGGCCAGCAGCAGAGAGTGGCACTCGCCAGGGCTATTGCCCCGGAGCCAAAACTTGTACTTCTTGATGAACCATTTTCAAATCTCGATGCAATGCTTCGGGAATCAACCAGAAAAGAAGTTCGGGCTATTCTCAAAAAAGCGGGTATGAGTGCTGTTTTGGTTACTCACGATCAGGAAGAAGCTCTCTCATTTGCCGATCGCATTGCAGTAATGAATGAGGGGAAAATTGAGCAGATTGGTTTACCTGAAGAAGTTTACTATAAGCCAAAAACAAAATTTGTTGCTCAGTTTCTCGGTCGCACCAATTTATTTGAAGGAGAAGTTCACAATTGTGATTCGATACAGACAAAACTTGGCCATTTAAAACTAAATCGTTCTGCCAACGGACATGTGATGTGCTCTATCCGGCCGGAACATCTTACCATCGAAACCCCGAACGGAAGTTCAAATGGGTATAGCCGGGGTATTATCATAGCGAGAGAGTTTAAAGGGCATGATATTACATATCATGTTGAGTGCGGCGGGGAGCGATACATTATCCATACGGATAATCGCCTTATTTTTGAAAAAAATGATGAAGTTGTTGTGAAACCTCTCGAACCTGCTGTTGTTCTCGACAATATGAACTAAACTGCAATTCTTTTTAGTTTGATGTGCAACGAAAACAGGTTCTGAACCGTATTACTATTTTCAACATGTAATAGAATCAGGTTTTGATCAAACGGTTCGCTTCACTTTGTTTATTAGCTCTTCTGCCCGTTGTACTTTCTGCACAGTATGAAATAAGTGGATTGGTGACGGATGCGGAATCCGGTGAATCTCTGCCATCGGCAACCATTCTTTTAGAGGGTACTTACAGGGGAACCATCACCAATACTGAAGGGCGGTTTTCGATTGATATTGATCACTATCCTGTTGCCCTTATCGTGAGATACATTGGATACGATAGTGAGCGGATTGAGTTAAAAGAGAATCCGGCCACATCGGTACATGTAGAGATGAAAAGATCGGTCACAGAGCTGGAAGAAATTACAGTAACCGAAAAAGACCCAGGCCTTTCAATAATGGAGCTTGTTATCGCCAGAAAACAGATTTGGCGAGAAAATCTCAATACATACAAAGTGGATGCATATACACGGCAATCATTGAGTAACGATACATCTATCGTTTCAATATCAGAGAGTAGTTCAATTGCGTATTGGGATCGCAATTTAGGCCATCGGGAAGTACAGTTATCGCGGAGGCAAACATCAAATTTATCGGAAGATCAAAACTTTTCCGGAGTACGCTATCAGCCTAACTTCTACGATGATAACATCCAGATTGCGGGTTATCAAATGGTTGGAATAACACATCCGCAAGCCACCCGGTTTTACCATTTCAGACTTCTCGAAACCCGGCAGATGGACGGGAAGCCTGTTTACAAAATAGAAGTGACACCAAAACGACGATTACAGCCACTTTTTGAAGGTGTGGCATGGGTTCTCGGTCGCGATTATGCCCTCCTTGAGGTAGAACTCAAACCGAATGATGTGGTAAACTTTCCGCCACCGGTGCAAGATTTTGATCTCTCGTACAGCCAGCAGTTTAGTAATTACGGCGGGGAGTTCTGGCTTCCGGTAGATATGCGGGTTGAGGGGTTCATTCGAATCGGTATCATTGGTCTTCAATTTCCCCGAATCCAGTTTCGGCAAACTTCCCGGCTTACCGATTATGAAATAAATATTGTACTGCCCGATTCAGTTTATCAAACGGATAGCTGGTTTGCGAGGGCTGATTCTGCAGCTTTGAAACGTCTCGAGCCCGAAATTGAACCCATACCACTTACGGTGGAAGAAGTCTCAGCATACGAAACCATCGACAGCACAGCCACACTTGAAGAGGCTTTCAAGCCTGAAGGGTTTTTAGCAAGAATTGCCGAAGCAAGCGATGATAATGGCAGCGGTAGATTTAGCATTGGTGGGGGTAGAGTTGCAGCATCCGGTTTTTCTCCAGCTTTAAGATACAACAGAATGGATGGTCTTCATCTCGGTCTAAAGTTTGATCGTCGTTTTGAAGGAGCCGGGTTTCGGGCAAATACATTTGGCGGTTATAACCTTCACAGCGGTTTGTGGGATTACGGGGCATCTGTAGATATGAAATTATTTCCGTTTCGTGGTGATGCCGTTTATTTAAAAACCGGGTACAGTAACAGCACGGATACAATTTATCCGTCAAAACTGTATGGAATAGGTCTGGGCAGTATTGTTATGATTTTGGGTGGTGAAGATTATTTCGACTATTATCGGAATGAGAAGATCTTTACCGGGTTTCTGTTTCGAAGAATTTTGCCCCGAACCGATCTCGATGTGTCGTTCAATCGTGAACATCATAGAACATTTGGTGCTCTTGAAATTAGCAATTACAGCCTGTTTGGATGGCATGATGAGCGCAGGCCTAATCCCTTGATTGAAGAGGGTACACTGCATGCGTTGAGGTTTGACCTGGGAATAAATGTATCACCAAACACATATGGTTTTGCTGGGAACAGACAGTTTGAACTTACAGTTGAGGTTGCAGATAATGCATTTGGAAGTAACTATTCATACTCCAAATTTGATGCAGCGCTGAGTTTTAATTTCGAAACTTTTTTCCAACGGCGATTATTTGCAAATACATTCGATTTGCAACTGGCGGCCGGAACAGCCCTGGGCAACCTGCCGTTGCAAAGATTTGGTGCTATTGATGGTACAAAAAACCGTTTTACACCGTTTGGATCACTCCGTACCAGAAAATATTTGCCCTATACCGGCAGCCGATACTGGCTGGCCGTGGCTGAGCACAACTTCAGAACAATTCCATTTGAACTAATCGGCCTGCAGTCACTGGCTGACAGGGGCTGGGGTATTATAATTTTCGGAGGTGCCGGATATGCGAGCGCCGGGAAGGATTTTTCAGAGAGTATTATGATGACCGATGGTGTTCACACTGAAGCCGGTATTAGTCTGAACAGTATTTTAGGTGTGTTACGAGTTGATTTTGCAAAACGGCTTGATGCTCCCGGATCCTTCATCGGGATCAGTCTTCCTCGTTATTTCTAATCAATAATCCGGATAAAATGGGTAAGGGTTTATCGGCCTGAAGGCTACACGCCTCATTTCACTGCAGGAGCCAAAATCGTTTATTGATTCATCCGTGCAATCGTCGGTTAATACTGCTTCGAAATGGATCTCAATTCGATCTTTAGTGACGCCATTTTGTATAAGATATCCGGAAACAAACTCAGCCCTTTCATCGAAAAGAGTTGCATCACTTTCATCGGGTGTTTCAGCGTTATTTGTATAGACAATTATTTCAACACCAAATTTTTCAGCAGTTAGGAGAATATCTGTATGCAGCTGCAGTGTTTTAATTGCAGTTTCATCAAGCTCCGATTCACCGTGTGAAAAGTAAATAGATTGCAAAGCATCACGGCGAATAAAAGGAGGATCGTCCGGGTCAAGTGGATCGGTACCCATTTTAACTTCCTGCCCGTCAGTAAATCCGTTGCCGGCGGTATCTTTTATTAGAGGATCAGTTCCGTAGAGAAAAATTTCATCATAATCAGATAATCCATCACCATCGGTGTCTGGGTTAAGAGGATCAGTTCCGTAAATGTAGATCTCATCATAATCTGAAAGGCCGTCTCCGTCGCTGTCTCGATCCATCAATTCTTCTTCTGAAAGGGTTATTAAATACTCAATAGTCAGGCTTTCGGGATCGGGTTCTGGTTGGCTGGTTCCACAGGCGATTAAAATAACCGAAGCGAATGCAATTAAAGCGACCGTTTTCAGAGATCTAAGTAGTAAAAAATTCATGGGATGTGAAATTATAGTGGAGCAGAAAAACTTCTACTCACACAAAATAAGGAAGCATAAAACCAATCAAAAGGTTTTTGACTTGTAGCAGAAAAAGGTGATATATTTGTGGTCTTTGGGGCTATAGCTCAGCTGGCTAGAGCGTCGCGCTGGCAGCGCGAAGGTCCGGGGTTCGAATCCCCGTAGCTCCACGGAATGTGCTAATATAGATTTAAGGTTTTACACAAGGCTTTATAAATATATTAGCGAGTTACAGGTATCGTTTTGCGAAGCAGTGCTTCGCGGGTGCGAATCCCCGAAGCTCCACAGATTTTAAAACCCGAATGGAGAAATTTATTCGGGTTTTTTATTCAGATTGGGGTCAAAAGACCTTATCTTTCACATTCGGGGCAAGTTCCATACAGCCAGCTCCCTGTGAACTCCGTCAGGGTCGGAAGGCAGCAGCGGTAGCAGGTCGTAGCGGCGTGATATGGGTAGCTTGCCCTATTTTTTTATCCTGTCTTTTTTTCGATATCTGCAGCAATATGGTCTGCATGAATTCGGGTATTCTCAATAAAAAGCCGGCTCGTATCCATTCCACCGCACACAACCCCTGCTACGTACAATCCCTTCCGATTGGTTTCAAGTGTTTCATCACTGTAAACAGGCATTTTGGTTTCATCATCCGTTAATTCAATACCAAGTTTTTCCATGATACCAAAGTGCGGGTGGTAACCTGTCATTGCTAAGACAAAATCGTTGGGTATCGTAATTAGTCCATCGGGAGTTTGAATGTCAACTTCGTGCTCGCGAATTTCTTTTAGCTCAGAGCTGTAGTAAGCTGTGATGGAGCCCTCTTTAATTCGGTTCTCAATATCCGGTTTTACCCAGTATTTGATGGAGGGTTTTAGCGTAGGATATTTTACGAGAATACTCACGTTTGCATTACAGTGCCAGGTTTCAAGGGCGGCATCTGCAGCTGAATTACCACCGCCAACCACCAGCACATTCTGCCAGGCATACCGATGAGGTTCATCATAGTAATGTGTTACTTTCGGAAGGTCTTCTCCCGGGATATTCATTTTGTTCTCTTGCCCGTAAAAGCCTGTTGCCAGAACTACTTTATTCGCCTTATAGCTGGTTTTATCGGTATTAACTACAAATGCGCCATCATCTCCTTCAACATCAAGTACCTCTTCATACAACTTTACGTTGAGATTATAGTGTTCTGCGGCACGTCTGTAATATTCAAGTGCTTCCTGCCGGGTTGGCTTAGGTCCGTGCGAAATAAAAGGAATGTTGCCGATTTCGAGTTTATCAGACGTTGAGAAAAAAGTCATTTTAACGGGATAGTGAAATATTGAATTCACGAGGCATCCCCTTTCAATGATGAGCGATTCAATTCCTCTCTTTTTTAGTTCGATTGCTGTGGCTAGCCCGATAGGGCCCGATCCGATAATAACTACCATGATTTATTTTGTGATGTTTAAACTATTAAAATAACACCTTTCGCTCATCAAACCATTCAGTGAAATCAGCTAAATAAAACTTCTGAAATACTCTGCTATTGTTTTGTTCAACCAACCCGATGGCAGGCTCCAAAAGCCCACATGACCACCTTTTTCAGTGAAGCAGGGTTCTGTGTATGGATTTTTGACGATGTCATCAATAGGAGTCCATTGAAACGGGCACATAGGGTCTTCTTTGCTGTGTACAACCAATGTGTTTGTTTTGATATTACCTATAAAATAATAGCTTGCACACTGCTGATAGTAATCATCGGCGCTTTCAAAACCGTGAATGGGTGCCGTTACCTGATCGTCAAACTCGTAAAGCGTTGAACCGTTAAAAGTTGGCAAGTCTGGGAATTGTACCCTTTTCTCTTCAAGCTTTTTAGCAAGAGTTCGCAAAAAGCGTATGGAATAGAGCTTGTTGAAGCCTTTTTCTAAATTGTGAGAGCCTTTTTCAAGCTCAAATGGAGTGGATATGGTTGCTGTTGCTTTTAGGGGATGATGCGTTCCGTGTTCTTTGAGATAGTTAAGCAGTGCGCTTCCTCCGAGAGAAAATCCTGCCGAAAAAACAAGCGAATTCGGATATTCATTTTTTACCCACTTAAAAATAGTATGTAAATCTTCCGTTTCGCCGGAGTGATAAAATTTTCTTTGACGATTCATTTTGCTTCCGCAACCCCTGAAATTAATCGAAACGATAGTAAAACCACGGGCAGAGAGCTGCTCACCAAGCTGAGTGACATAATACCGTTTAGAGTGCCCTTCGAGCCCATGAAGAAGAACCGCAACCGGTGCTGATTTTTCCTTTTCAGAAACATCCAGTTCAAGAAAATCATCATCCGGGGTGTCAATTACCACGCGCTGATAATTCAGCGATGGTGACGGAAACAGGAGTGAGCATAAAACAGTATGAACATGGCCATTTACACACCAGGGTGCTGATTTGAACTGTTCGGTTTGTGCAGTAAAATCCATTCGATAAAAATAACAAAGAGCTCAGGTAAAAACAGAAAGGTTTTTATCAAAAGAAATGTGTAAGAATTTGGCTGCTACTTTCTGTATCATTTTTGCAGTACGATAATGCTAATTAATCTGTATCTATGGAAACGGGTTTTCAAAAGAAGTCTCTCAAACGAATAGCGGCCATTGATCTTGGTACAAACTCATTCCATGCTGTAATTGTAGATATTTTTCCTGATGGCAGTTTCTACACGGTTGATAAACTCAAAGAGATGGTACTGCTTGCAGAGAAAGGGTTTGATGAAAACCTCTCATCCGATGCGATGGACCGTGCAGTTGAGGCTTTAAAAAAAATCAAGATACTTAGTGAACACCAGGGGGCAGAAAAGATTTTAGCGTATGCAACCAGTGCCATCAGAGAGGCAAAGAATGGTGGTGAGCTTATTCAGCGAGTTATTGACGAGGTAGGCATAAAGATAACAGCAATCCCCGGCCGGGTTGAAGCAGAGCTGATAGGCCTTGCCGTACAGCACGGTGTACAAATGCCCAGCACACCATCTTTGATAATGGATATTGGCGGCGGTAGTGTGGAGTATATACTGGCTGATAAAGAGAAGTTTTATTTTCTCACGAGCAAAAAAATCGGTGTAGCCCGCATGACAGCCTCGTTTGTTGACCATGACCCTATCTCGGATGATGAAATTGGCAGGCTGAAAGAATATTACAGAAATCAGTTAACCGAGGTTGCACAATCATTTGCAATACACAGAGGTGCAATTTTGATCGGTTCATCCGGCACAATGGAAAATATTGCACTGATGATTTCCCACAGGAATAAAAAAACACCAAGCCTGAGTGTAAATGAACTGAAATTTACGGCCAAAGAGTTTTATGAATTTTATGATGCCACCATCAGAATGGATTATAATGAGCGTTCTCAGCTGGAAGGGTTGGATGAAAAGCGAATTCACCTTTTACCTGCCGGTTTGGTTTTGGTACACTATGTATTGAAAACATTTGGAATTAAGGAGGTTAAAATTTCCTCTCAGGCGTTGCGGGAAGGTATTATTTTGCGATACCTGAAGCAGGAACTTGACGATCTGCTTGAACTTGCTGATTCTGAAGGTCCGAGAAGGCGCAGTGTAATGGAATTGGTACATAAATGCGACTGGCACGAAACGCACTCAAGGCATGTGGCAAAACTTGCACTACATCTGTTCGATCATTTCGGACAGGATCTTGGATTGAACAATACTGATAGGGAGTTACTTGAATATGCTTCTTTTATGCACGATATCGGTTACCATATTTCGCACAGAAAGCATCATAAACACGCTCTCTACATCATCCGAAATGCCGACCTGAAAGGTTTTGAGGAGAATGAAATCGAGATCATGGCGAATGTGGCCAGGTACCATCGTCGCTCAACCCCAAAAGCCCGCCACCCTCAGTTTAAAGCACTCCAAAAAACGGATAAAGAGAGAGTTACCAAACTTTCTGCAATACTTCGAATAGCAGACGGCCTGGATCGAAGTCATTATCAGAATGTTCGGGCAATGAACATTGAGAAAACGAAAAAAGAGATTCTGATCACCCTCACAACAGAATCAGATGCAGAACTTGAGATCTGGGGAGCTATGCGAAAAAATGCCCTTTTCGAGCAAGTGACGGGAAGAAAACTTCGCATAGAAGAGGCTGAAGTTGCCGGGATGGTTTATTAAATGATCTGACTTTTCAAAACGGTTACATTTTTAGAAAGTATGTGAGTAGTTGAAGGGATTTTTGCTTAAAATGGAATGAAAATTACCCATTTTTCTGTAACTCTTTCAATTTTTGAATGTATTCGTAACGTGCTTTTATGCCGGATTTGTTACCTATAACCATACCGATGTAACACCCCCCGGCAGTTATTATGGCAAAAAGCAGTTCATTGGCGGCTATCTCATCACTCATGAAAAAGATAAATACAACGGGTGGCAAAAAAATCAAAAACGAAAGAAGCATGTGCAGATTGGTAGGAACAGGTACTTTTCTGATAAATCGTTTCACTGCGGCAAATGTAAGGTTGAAGTAGAGAAAACTAATGAAAACCATCGCCAAAATACCCAGCCAAAAATCATAATTCGAGGCTTCTAAGAAGCGATGAGTAAATATTATGATACCCAGCGATATCATAATCGCCCAGGTTGAGTAAGCAAAGAATCGGGCTCCGTTTTGCATAGAGAAATTTTTCTTTTAAGGTAAGGCAGTTGCTTCGAAAATGCATGAAGAACTGTGTAAACCAATGGTTGTTGGCGCTAAAAGTTGGGAGGTCTTCTGCCGGTTGGAGTTGAGCTTCGTTCAAGGTTGTTTAAACCCGGAAGTTTCTGGAAAAGGCTCTGTATTTGCCCGCCTGTAAGCGACAGTCTGAACATGTAGTATTGAAAATCGCCGAATGGATTGAACTGGAAAGATAAATCCCAGCACACCATTTGCCGCCGTAAACTAAACTGAGATGGTGTGAGCTCTTTTTCAATAAAATCGTAACCAATCCTTGTGGTAACACTCCATTTTGGTGTAAGGTTAAACCGGATATTATTCGCATTCAGTACGGCAGATTTACGCGCGTCCTGGCCAAACTGGTAAGTCCACCGATAGCTGAAATCAAGCCCCATCTCGAAGGTTGATGAGTAATCTTGTACAGGTTGTGTATTAAAACGGGAGTCAACTGGGCCGAAAAAAGCCTGATCGTAAGGATCGTAAGGCCTATATACAGGAGTGGTGACTCTTGCCCCCCGCCTTCCCCTTCGAATATTGGTTGAAAGACTGAGATTGTAATTTATAGGCTGCAAAAACTTGTTGCTGTCTTCCCAAATGAAACGATCTATCTCAATACCGTTTTCATTCCTTGAATAAAACGAGTACGAAGCGCTTGCCGAAAATCGCAATCCCTCCACAACTCTTGATGAGAGCGACATATTCACCCGGCCAAAGTTGAGGCTATCGGCTGCAAAATTGTAGCTTGATGTAGCTGAAAGATTATCAATAATTCGA
>SLGA01000121.1 GCA_007123985.1 Balneolaceae bacterium
AAGTACATTTCCTTGTTTTACTGCGTTTGATGTCCACCGTACATCGCCGCCTGAACGCACTCCTTCCTCAAAAAGCCCGGTTTTTGTAAAAAGTTCACGCTTAACAAAAAGATTTGCAGTGTAGGCAACCCCTCGTTCTTCCACAGCTTTTTTCATACGAATGGAAGTGAGAGCATCCGTAATTTTTGCACCGGTGATTTTATCACCAAAATCAAAATGGACAGCACCGGCAGTAATATCCAGTTGTTTTTCTTTAAGGAACTGTACTCCCTGCTCAATCCAATCATCCGCAGGATATGAATTAGCATCTATGAATGCGATAATTTCGTTTGATGCAGCTTCAATTCCACGATTACGTGCACTATACGGGCTGTTCAGATTATCCATTTCTGCCAACTGCACTGAGTTTTTTCTTGTAAAATCAGAAACCAAAATCGTGTTATCCGAACCGTTGTCAATAATTATTATTTCAACTTTATTCGCAGGGTAACTCTGTTTTTTCAGATGTCCTACAATCTTGTTTACCTCGGCAACATTATTCCTGTATGGAATAATAACAGAAACTCCAGGAAGTGAGCTGCTCAAAAAAGGCTTCGATTCTTGTCTATCTGGCATCGTTTACACCAATTTGAGCATTTCGAGCCTCTTTTCGATTCCAGAGGTATCCCTTGTAAAACTGTTTTGAAAAAAGTGAGATTAGGTTCAATCTGAGTAAAGTATTTAATGCTGAGCCTATACCTGTAAAGTGAAGTTTTAAACCCACTAATCTTCCGTTTATGAAATTTCTTCGAGCAATAATCTCCTTCCTTTTTGAATCAGGCAGATCCTCTGAATTATGCAAGAATTTATTGAAGAGATATATTCGCCCACGATATTCTTTTTCTTTATTCCCAGAAAGTTTATCCGGCAGAGTGTCTCTTTGTGCAAGTGGTTCACTTATAATGCCAAAAAGATTTTGGTTTGAAAGCCTTAACCACAAATCGGTATCCTCCGCCACCTTCATTGTTTCATCAAAGTAACCCGTGCTGTCTAAACAACTTTTATTTACGATTACAGATGACAGATGAATAAAATTTTGTTCAACAAGAAGAGAAAAGCAATCCAGCAGTGAACCATCAGATTCAAAAAGCAGATCTGAAAATCGAGCTTTGGAAAAAGTTGTAATACTTGAATCTGGTATATCAAAATAAACGGAATTTGAAATAGCGACATTACCGCCTGTATTTTTCAAAAGATCAACTTGCTTTTCCAGCTTTTCAGGAAGCCACTCGTCATCTGAATCAAGAAAAGCTATCCAGTTACCGGTTGAATTCTCAATACCCCTGTTTCTGGCTTTGGCGGGCCCGCCATTTTCCTGTTGAATACAGATAATATCATCACCAAAACGGCTCAAAACTTCATCTGTGTTATCCGTTGAGCCATCATCAACCACTATAACTTCAAAAGGGGGGCTCGTTTGATTCAGGGCAGAGTGAATGGCTCTTGGTAAAACCTTCGCACGGTTGTACGTTGGAATAATCACCGATATATTTATTTCCTCAGACACTCGAATTTATTTAAGATATAGCCTTATTTAACCGAACTGCTTTCAGAATATTTCTCATTGCAACTGTATTGTAATCTTCAACTTCTTTCTTAAGATCATTTTGAAATTCATCGTATGCGCCCGAAAAATGACCTGTAATCGCTTCAACCCAGGTGGCTGGTGAATCACTGCATATAAGTCCTTTCCCGATAAACCTTTCAAGCCCGGCAGCACCTTCTGTTGTGGTAATTATTTTTTTCCCGGATGATAGAGCCTCAATTGTTTTAATTTTCAACCCAGTACCAAACTGAATGGGATTTACACAAAGATCTGCATTGTGATATACTTCTTCTGGTTTGTCGAAGCGGCCTAATAAAGTAACAGATTTATGTGTTATGAATTTAGAAGCCTCTTCACAGATAGAGCCGGCAACAAATAGCTCTGCCTGCTTAAAATGTTCTGCAATTTTGAGCCAAACATGTTCAAGGAACCAGTTTAACCCATTCAAATTGATAACACTTTTCCCTCCTACTGTTAAAATTTTCTGCCTGTTCTCTCGATCCGAAACCGGCACCTCATTGTATGGAGACAGATGGGTAACCGTCAGTACGTCCGTTTTTTCTTTTTTGATTAATGATTTAAAATATTCTGCTTCATTTTGTGTAATGGCCAACACTACATCGGCTTTTCTAAGAGATTTTTTTTCATCTGATGGGGATATACTTTTCCACTCTACAGGTTCTAATCCTTCATCAAGATAAAGTTTATATCTATTTGAAAGCCTGTCGTGTGTATCGATTATCTTCACAACTTCATCTCCAAACAGATTAAACAGATGTGAATAAACTGAATAATTGATTAGAACGGCATCATACGAAGTTCCTGAAATTTGTTGCTTTAGAAGCTTATATTTTTTGATGTTGTTAAAATCATTCAGGCTTTTATTATAGTTTGCAGAATCGTCACCATCCATAAATTTTCGTTGCAAATAATCTGCCTTAATTTTAAGGCCGTTCTGTACTTCTTTATATCTCAATAGCGGATCTTTGCTAAAATCATACGCTGAATCATTGATTTTGTGATCCAAAACATGCCCGTTAAAAAATTGGTTATGTTCTTCTGATAATTCTTTCTCAAAGCCGATGTAGTAAAAATCGAGCTTATACTCGTGATCCATCAATACCGAGCAAATACTTTTTATGCGCATTCTGTTGCCGGCGTGCCACGGGAAAACCGGCACAGGGCTTATAATCAAAATCTTTTTAGCCATCCTGCAAATCTACTTTCGTTTTTTAGAAGCTGTGCAAAATAGAACCAGCTTTTCCATGAATGAATCGATATTTTTGCTACAGCAGAAATCTGTTCAAAAATGTTCAGGTTTTTTCTCAGGTTCTTAATTTGCCGAATATACCATTTTATAGGCAGGTCGGCAGGCTCTAGTTCTGATAACAGTTTCTTCTCTGAGTAGATCCACCTTACAAAGATCCGGGAAGCTTTCAACTTTATTTTACCGGTTCCGGCTTCTTTTCTCGATGAAATATTACTACCGCTATATCGCCAGGATACAAATGCATTCTCTACTGTATAAATTCCTGTTTCCGTTGCAATTTTTGCCCAAAACATATCATCTGTGGCCCACGCAAGCGGAAGATCCGGAAATCCACCCACGCGTTCATATGCTGCTCTGCTGAATATGCTCTCTACCACATAACTCTCTTGGTCGTAATTCAGCTTGATGTTCAGAAACCGTGAACTGTTTACTGTTTTCGGAAAGATATTTTTTCGAATTAAATTTCCATCCTCATCAATTTTTATGGTGTTAAATCGATACACATCAAATCCCGGGTTTATATCTTTTGATGAGTAGAAACTTGATACGCAATTTCTATCCGCTATATCATCATCTGAAAAGAGCCAAATCCATTTTTCTCCCCTTGTTAAGTTCAGGCATCTTTTCCACTGTTTTACGAGAGAGTGTTGACCAATATTTTCGTTAAATCTGTGGTACCGAAAATTATCGGGCAGTTGAAGATCTTTAATTATTGAAGTTAGATCATGCGGGCTTGCGTCATCACCTATATAAGCTGTAAACCGTTGATCTGTTTGCCTCTTTATGCTTTCGAGAGCTTCTGGCAGAAACTCTTTTTTATAAACAGGAATTACGATAGCAAGATCTGAGCTCATGTAATGGTTTCTTAACAATCATATCGTGAAAAGCTTAAAATAAGCAAACTACTGTAACTTCGTGCGATGAATGAGAAGTTGATGGGTGCGAAAATCAGAGACTTTGAATTCTTACCATTCTTGAAAATCTTGTTTTATCATCAAGAGACAGTTCTTCGTAGGTTCCCTCTTCAATAAGATTTCCTTTTTCAATTACGTATATGAGATCGGCATTTTTAATCGTAGATAGCCTGTGAGCAATAATTACAACTGTCATAGAACCTTTCAAAGAATCTATACTCTGCTGTATAAATTGTTCTGACTCGGTATCCAATGAGCTCGTGGCTTCATCAAGTATCAAAAGATTTGGATTTTTATAAAGCTCCCTTGCAATGAACAAGCGCTGCCGCTGTCCGCCTGAGAGTCTTACTCCCCTGTCGCCCACAACGGTATTATAACCGTCGGGCAGATCTTTAATAAATGCATCTGCATAGGCCCGTTTTGCCGCTTCTTCAACATTCTCGCGAACAGAATCATCTGTTTTATAATCACCCTTCCAAAGACAAATGTTGTTAGCGATGGTATCATCAAAAACAACTGTTTCCTGCGAAACGTATCCAATTTGTGCTCTCCATGATTTAGAATCAATTTCATCAGAAGGAATCCCATCTATCTTAATTTCACCTTCGAGTGGGCGCAGTAGGAGTGTGAGCATATCGATAAGAGTGGATTTGCCAGCGCCCGATTCGCCCACAAACGCTACCATTTTATTTACCGGTATTTCGATATTAATATTCTTGAGAACCTTATCCGAGCTGTCCTCATATTTGAAATGGACATTCTTAAGTTCAATACCTTTTGACAGCGGTCCAAGTTTGCGTGTACCGTTTTTCTCCCTGTTTTGTTCAAGTATTTCAAATTCTTTTACTACCATTTCAAGCGAACCAATTTTTTCCATCGTACGCTGCCAGTCATCCTGAATACCAATCATATGCTGCATACCTCGGTGGAATAGTAGCAATGCCACAAAAATTGGGGCTATAGGTGAATCGAAAACCACAACCTGAATAATTATCACAAAAAGTAGAAATATCACCGATACCGGTTCGCGAATTGCCAGTGTAAATGCACTTGCTGCACCTTGCCTGAACATATATCCGGCAAGTTTACCAATGCTTAACATTACCCCACCCTTAAGGTACTGCATTTGGTTGGTTGATGATAAATACTTAAACGATTGAATTGTCTGAACTAAAAACTTATTCAGTACGCTCTCCTCAGATGCTGTTTTCCTTGATAGCTCCTGTACATATTTGTTCAGATATCTGAATAAAAACAGCAAAACAAAACCAACACCAATGGCCATCAATGCAAAGTTCCAGGCTAAGAGAAAAGCTATAGAAAGATAGGATACCGTGATGATAATCATTGTAAGAAACCTTGTGAAGGTATCAAACGAACGGATAAAATTGTTGATTTGGCCGTTGATCACATTGATAAAATGACCCGTATTATTGTGGGCATAATAACTGTAATCCATCTCACGGTAGGCGTTGAACATCTGGCCTTTTATCTCCCTTAACAACTGTGCCCTAAGATAACTTGCATACCCTCCCTCAACAAATTTCAGCAAGCCTTTACCAATAAAAACCAATCCAATAAAAATTAGAATCCCCACCACAGATTGATCAATCCCAATGAACCTGAGTATGCTATAAATAAATCGCACAGCCGCACTGCTTCGGTCAAGATCGCCATCCCCTGCATCAGCTGCTTCTATCAATGGCAAAATTAATGTTATACCAAATCCTTCAGTGATTGCTGCTGCTGCAGTTAACCCGAAAACAATGTATAGTCTTTTTCCAATAAATCGCTTATAGACACTTAGGTAATAAGAAATGCTCTCGAAAACTTTCAATCTCAACCTTGATAGATTTTGGGTTCTTTTCTGTGAAATTCATCCAAAAAGTATCTGAGACCTCTTCGTATGTAAATGAACGAAATACCTAAAAACAGACCTACAAAAACAGAACCACCTAAAATTCGAATGGCATTTGGCTGAGCCGGACGGTTGGGTATAGTAGCAGGTTCGTGTATGCGAAAAACAGGTGTTTCTTCCTGTACCTGAATTTTCGCTTCCTGAAGGCGTCTGGCTAATGTATTGTATAAACTGAACGCCAGGTCGTACTCTGACTGCAGCCTCTGCTCTCGAACCAATAATGTTTGCCTTGCGGGATTTACATTTCTATCCTGGAAAGCTGCAAGTGAATCCTGCCTTGCCTGAAAAGTAAGTTTGGCTTCTTCATATTGCAGTTCAATGAATGTAAGATTATCCAATGCTTTTTCTGTTCGATAATCAATTACATACTCCTGAAGCAGATTTTTGACAAGTATCACAATTTCGGTAGATGCATGTGCATCCGGCAAAGAAACTCCAACACTAACAAATCCTGTTTGAGGCTCTCTGTTTATAGTAATGTAGTTACTCATTTGGTTTGCTACACGCCGAATGCGATTGTCAAGCTGCCTTGGTTCATCAAAATCTCTGAATAATGAAAAATCAAGTCCTGCAGCAACACTTCCGTCATTTTCTGCAGGGCGCCTTGTGGTTGCAGCATTCCAGAGTGTTATAGGTAACCCAATTGTATATCTCCAGATAAAATCTGCAGTTCTGTTAACAAAACTTGGCTCATAATACTCTGTGAAATATTCAAATATGGTAACGCGTCTGTCTACATCACCAAAGTAAACCTCATGCTGCATCAATTCCAGCTGAAACGGCAAACTTTCCACAATGTAAGGATACATCGCAACACGAATATCATCATCATCTGTGCGTCTTTGAATACCAAAAATATTTTCAGCCTGTTGAAAAACCTGTCCTAACTGAGTAGAAGGCGATGATGTTTCGGGCATTAATTTGGCTTCCGAATAGTAAATTCTTTCACTTCCCAGATAGATAATCAAACCTAAAAGAAAAACTACTCCACTAATTCCTAATATTACTCTTTTTTGTATCCATAAATCTTTCAGAACTCCGATCAGGTCAATAACCTTATCATCATCTTTATACGAATAGTCGTCAATGGAGATAAGGCGATACTCTTCAACTATTTCTTTCTTTTGAAGCTGTTTGCTGTCTTTCTTCTCCGGTATGTTAGAATGACTTTCGCTCAACTGATTTACTTTCGTGAAAAATTTTAATTGTCAGATTGAATATAGAAATGTTAACCAAAAAAATATATTGCCTTTACGAGGCTTAAATGATTTAAAACAACAGTTTTTTTATGCTGTATTTGTATTTTTAAGGCATTTGAATTAGAAGTTCACAGCCACTTTTGATTTGTACTGATATGATGGTACAATTACCTTTAATGATTGTTTGATATCATCATTGCTTCCGGATTGTGCTACATCAATCAAATAATCAAGCCGTTCGGTAAGATCTTCGATGAAATCCACACTTTTGGCAATATAAATCTTTTCGTGCTGAGTCATAGCAGTACCTTCCTCAACAGTTAGCAGTTCTTCGTATAGCTTTTCACCTGGTCGAACCCCAGTATACTCAATTCGGATATCTTTATCAGGCTCCAAGCCTGAGAGAGAAATCAAATCTCTCGCCATTTTCTCAATATTTACGGGATCACCCATATCAAGTACATAAACCGATCCGTTCAAATCTAAAGCACCTGCCTGCAACACAAGTTGAGATGCTTCAGGAATTGTCATAAAGTAGCGTATCATATCTGGGTGGGTGATCGAAACAGGCCCGCCACGCTTAATTTGCTCCTTAAATTTGGGAATTACACTGCCTCTGCTTCCCAATACATTACCAAACCTTACAGATACAAAGATTTCATTATTTTTTGCCTGGGTAGCACCCCACTGTACAATTTGTTCTGAAATTCTTTTTGTAACTCCCATCACAGAAGTAGGGTTTACTGCCTTATCGGTTGAAATATTTACGAAATGACTTACACCATATTTCACAGAGAGATTTACAAGATTTCTCGTACCCTGAACATTATTCAGTACAGCCTGATCAGGGTTTACCTCCATTAATGGAACATGTTTGTGTGCTGCAGCATGGAATACTACATCCGGATGAAAATCCGCCATAATACGCTCCATCGATTTGTAATCCCTTATGTCTCCAATTCTAACGGTGTACTCCAGGTTTCTGTAATTGTACTCGATTTCATTAACAAGTTGATGAATACTGTTTTCACCTCTGCCAAGTAATATTACATTTGAGGGATTAAAACGTGTAAGCTGTCTAACAATTTCTGAGCCTATGGAACCGCCAGCACCGCTAACCAGTACAGTTTTACCTTCTATGTAAGATGAAATTTGAGATGTATCCAGCTGAACCGGTTTCCGTCTCAGCAGATCTTCAACATCTACCCTTCGAATTTGATTGATTGTTACTTTACCGCTTATAAGATCATAAATACTTGGGATAATCCGATATTTAGCACCGGTTTTCTTAGCGAATTCAACAACTCTTCGGATAACCTTACCCGACTCTGAGGGCATAGCTATGAGTATTTCATCAATATTAAGCCGGGTAGCCGCAACTTCCATATCACAAATATTTCCTACAACCGGAAGCCCTAAAAATTTCTGTCCCTGTTTCGATTTGTCGTCATCTAAAAAAGCTATGGGCTGCATACCGGCTTCCGGGTGACGTAACATTTCACGTACTGCCATATTACCGCTTTCACCGGCCCCTGCTATCAATATTCTTTGTGTATCTTTTGCCTTAATTTTACCGGGCTTCCAATACACGAGTACAAATCGAGTGCCCACCCGAATACCCGCAAGTACAAAAAGAGATAAAAAGAACTCAATGAATGGAATAGAATAGGGAATTGCCAGGTAGGGCCTGGCTAATATCGTGGCAAACAAAAATATTCCGGAAACAATAGAAACAGACTTTACTAACGAAAAGAGGTCACGAAAACCTGTATTTCTCCATGATTGATGAAATGTTCCAAACCAATAAATAGAAAAGCTTTTGAGAAAGAAAAGATAAAGTGTGATTTCAGCAATAGTACTTCCATACCCTGTCAAATCTCCGTCAAGTCTTAGAAGAAATGCAAGTATGGTAATTGAAGTCCATGTTGAAGCCTCAACAAAAAACTTCCATATATCTCTGTAATTAATCACTCTTTTTAACATTGCCAAGGCACTATTCAATTATGCTACTCAGCTTGCATGGGATACCGTCTGTTATAGCATTGCAAAGATAAGAAATTATCGCCACACTAAAATCTTTAATTTTAGCTCTAAGAGCATGAAAAAACGTATAAATGAAGTGCAGTTACTTATTTATGGATTCAAACTGATGTTATAATAATCGAGATACCAATCAATAAAGAGTTTTACCCCTTCTTTAGTAGATACACGTGGTTTAAAATCAGTTAGTTCGAACAAGTTATCCACATCAGCCCATGTTTTTGGAACATCTCCAGGCTGTATTGGCATAAAATTCTTTTCAGCTTCTAACCCAAGATTATTTTCTATTTCCGAGATAAAATCCATGAGTCGAACCGGGCTTCCGAAACCTATATTAAAAAGCTGATATGGCTTTGGAGAGTCCACAACTTTATTCTCCTCACTCTTAGGTGAAAGCGGAATCAATCTGTAAATACCTTCAACAATATCATCCACATACGTAAAATCTCTAGCCATTTCACCAAAATTAAACACATCAATTGGTTTCCCTTCAATCATAGCTTTGGTAAATAGAAAAAGTGCCATATCAGGCCGACCCCATGGCCCGTAAACCGTAAAAAACCTGAGCCCTGTTGTGGGTATATCGAATAGATGTGAATAGGTATGAGCCATTAATTCGTTCGATTTTTTACTAGCTGCATACAAACTCACCGGATTATCCACCCTATCAGTCGTTTTGAATGGCATTCTTTCATTTGTTCCGTAAACTGAACTTGAAGAAGCATAGATAAGATGCTTCACACCCGAATGCCGGCACCCTTCTAGTATATTTAAAAATCCCGTAATATTGCTCTCTACGTAAGAGTGCGGGTTTTCAAGACTATAACGTACACCTGCCTGAGCGGCGAGATTGATGACTATATCAAATTTTTCTGATTCAAAAAGCCCTTCTATTACATCGCGATTTTGCAAATCTGTTTGAATGAACTGATATTCAGGATGATCCTCACTTTGTACCAATTCATCTTTTTCCCATGCAGTAAATCCGCATTCTCTTAAACGGTCATGCTTTAAATTCACATCATAGTAATCATTCAGATTATCGATACCCGTTATGCTGTAATCTGTGCCTAACAATCGTTTTACTAAGTGAAAC
>SLGA01000096.1 GCA_007123985.1 Balneolaceae bacterium
GGATC
The DNA here is from genome assembly GCA_007123985.1 of Balneolaceae bacterium. GTDB lineage: Bacteria > Bacteroidota > Rhodothermia > Balneolales > Balneolaceae > Rhodohalobacter. Next base: position 6 of record SLGA01000096.1, read on the forward strand.
TGCGCAAGCAGGCGGCTTCGTTTATGGAGAATTTTGTCCGGTTTATTGGTTGAGAGAGGTTGTGAGAGTGGTGCCCCGGGCAGGATTCGAACCTGCGACCTGCCGCTTAGGAGGCGTTTTCTATCCTGTAAAACCCCTGATCCTGCCTGATCTAAAAACCGCTTGCATCCCCTGCAAATACTGGATTTCTGCCGTATAATGTGTCTCAGCAGTGAACAGGCGTGAACACCGTTTAACCCGCTAAAGGTTCACGCAAGGGTTCACGTGAAATCAGGTTTTTATGACTGACCGCCCCGCAGGCGGCAAGGCAGGACACCATCATGGCATTAACTGATTCAGCGGTCGCTCGGCTGAAGATCACGGGCAAGCAATACGAGAAGGCAGACGATGCTGCACGGGGGCTGGTGGTCAGGGTCACGGCGAAAGGGGCGAAGACCTGGGTTTACCGGTACCGCACCCCTCAGGGAAAGATGAAGCGTATCGCACTGGGGGCGGTCGATGACATGGGCGTGCAGGATGCCCGAGCCGAGCTGGCCCGATGGAGGGAGATCCGGAAGACGGACGATCCTCAGCATCACCGGGCAGAGCAGGAGCGGCTGCAGCGACTTCGAGCGGATCAGGAGCAGGTACGAATCCGCACTTTCCAGGCGGTCGCCGAAGACATGATCGAACGCTTCGGGGATGGCAAGCACGGGAAAGGCTGGCTTCGAGCTGAGGGGCAGCGATGCCTGCAGATGAACGTGTACCCGTATCTCGGCGACTGGCCGGTCGATGAGATCAAAAAGCAGGACGTGATCGCGGCGCTGGAAGCTCTGCGACAGCGCGGGAAGATCAGGGGCAAGGGCAAGATGGGCCGACAGCTCAACATCGCCCTGATGCTGATCAGGCGCGTTCTGCAGCACGCGGTCGATGAACTGGATCTGGTCGACTACAACGTCGCGTGGCGAATCAAGAAACGCGTTACGGAAAAGTCGAAGGACCGGGCGCTGTCCGGTGCCGAGATCAAGACCCTGTTCGACCGGCTGCCCAGCACAGGGCTGGCACCGGTCACCATCCTGTCGCTGAAGTTTCAATTATTGACCGGCACCCGCATCAGTGAGGTCGCCGAACTGCCGTGGTCGGAGATCGACCGCGATCTGGCGCTGTGGAAGCTGCCTGCAGCCCGAAGCAAGAACGGCAAGCCCGGCGACATTCCGATCAGCCCGCAGGCGTTCGCTGTGCTGGATGAGGTCAGGGCGTTCTACGGCAAGTCGAAGTGGTGCTTTCCCAGCCCGCAGGGTGGATCTGGGCACCTGACTGTGTCGGTCGCACAAAAGGCGCTGAACCGACTCTTCCAGCATCCTGATCGACCGCTGGGCGACCTTGAGAAACTGACACCGCACGATCTGCGACGGACAGCATCGACCGCGATGGGAAACATGGGCATCACGCAGGACGTGATCGACGCGTGTCTCAGGAATGGCCGGGGCGGGGTCTCTGCGGTCTACAACAGGTCGCAGATGCTGCCGCACACCCGAACAGCGATGGGGCACCTCGGAAGATGGGTCGACGCGGCGCTGCAGGGCGGCGTGTATGAGATACCGCAGGGGGAGTCATGATGCACTCATCTGACCCGCTGTTCTGGGATCTGCAAGCCGAACTGGCGCTGTCGCCCACCGGCACCATCACCCCGTTCGAGGTCATGAAGATGATGGGCGCTGCCATTGCCGAGCGGCAGGACTGCGAACCGCTGCAGCAGGCCCAGCACAACCTGCAGCAGGCGATCAGGATCGCCCAGGGCGACATGACTACAGCAGGTGGTGCCGAAGCGTGGCGTTATCACGTCGAACAGTTCGCCCGCGATCTGGAATCAGCGGACGCTGCAGCCCAGACTGCCGCAGAAGCACAGAAGCGGGAGCACGCGGAACGGAAACTGCGGCGACCTCAATCTCGACAGCGCTTCAGCATCAAGGTGGTGATCAACGAGGCGAAGTCCGAGATGGGCATCGACTCGGTCGATCAACTGATCGAACTATGGATGATGGGCGAACTGGTGCGGATCGGTGACCATGAGCTTGACCTGACGTATGAAGAAGGCTTGCCCGAACCCTTTCGCTGCTATGTCGGCAACCCTGAAAGCCCCTTCAAGTTTCGGGAACTGAGCTGGCAGGAAGGGACGATCAGAAAGAACTTTTCCTGTTAGTCATTAACGGTAAAACACCCCTCTAATGTCTGCACCTGGTTCAACACAGGTGCAGATCCTTGAACAAGTTTATCTCCGACCTTCAACTCGCTGAACGCTATGGCGTGACGCGTCAAACCATCTGGCGATGGTCTCGGCAGGGCAATCTGCCGAAACCCGTCAGGATCGGCCCGAACTGTGTTCGATGGCAGGCAGCAGCAATTGATCGGCGCGATGCCGAGCTGCTGAAGGGGGTCGCGCAATGAGACACCCTAAAAGGCGAACCCCGGCGCATGGAGGGCGACCGGGGTTCAGAGACGAACAGCAGCGAAACCGTTCTGCCCACCATTCTACAACACCCGCTGGATTCTGGCGAGGGTGGGGCGGGCCTGAGA
>SLGA01000148.1 GCA_007123985.1 Balneolaceae bacterium
ATGATTCAAACGAGTTTATATGGTTCACCCGAAAAAGCAACTGGGGCCATCTCTATCTGCACAACCTTGAAACCGGTGAACTCATCAACCAAATTACGGATGGTGACTGGAATGTGGTGGATATCCTGCATGTGGATGAAGATTCCCGCGAAATTTTCTTCACAGGAGTTGGCCGTGAAGAGGGGCGCGATCCCTATTATTATCATCTATACCGGGTAAACTTCGATGGCTCCGGGATTACACTTCTTACCCCGGAAGATGCCCATCACGACGTTACACTGAGCAATGATGCATCCTGGTTTGTGGATACCTACTCAACCTTCACCGAGCCGCAAAAAACCGTGGTTCGCGACCGTGATGGGAACCTCATCATGGAACTGGAAGAGGCCGATGTAGAGGATCTTTTGGCAACCGGCTGGCAAAAACCGGTACCCTTTTCTGTGAAAGCCCGCGATGGCGAAACAGATATTTACGGTATTATGATTTTACCCACTAATTTTGACGAGAACCAATCGTACCCGATTGTAAATGCCATCTACCCGGGTCCGCAGGGCGGCAGTCTGGGTTCCCGGAGCTTCTCACCTTTCCAGCGGCAGCAGGCGTATGCACTTGCTGAACTCGGTTTTGTTGTTGTGGCGATCGACGCATTTGGCAGCAGCCCAATTCGATCACGTGAATTCCACACCTACTACTATGGTGACATGGCTGATAACGGACTCCCCGATCAGATTGCCGGAATGAAGGAGCTCGCAGAACGCTACCCGTTTATTGATATTGACCGTGCAGGTATGTACGGCCACTCTGGTGGTGGATTTGCAACGGCCTCAGCCCTGCTGCAATACCCCGAATTTTTTAAAGTTGGAGTTTCAAGCGCCGGTAATCACGACAACCGCGGCTATACTTACTACTGGGGTGAAAAATTCCAGGGACTGCTTGAAGGTGATAATTACGAAAATCAGGCCAACCACCTGCAGGCCGAAAATCTGGAGGGGAAACTGCTCATCAGCTACGGCACCATGGATACCAATGTACATCCATCCATGACCCTCCTGCTGGTAAATGAACTGATCCGCCACAACAAAGATTTCGACCTGATAGTGATGCCTAACCGCGGCCACGGTTACGCAAACGAACCGTACCATATCCGCCGCACGTGGGATCATTTCGTGAGGCACCTTGCCGGGAAAACCCCGCCGGATGCCTATCAAATTAATCGGTAACTTTCTTCCAACCTGATGGTTTCATCCAAAGTGCTGAAACCATCAGACTCTTATTTTAATTTGTATATCAGTTTCGTTTATCGTTGGAATTATGCAATTTAGTGCCATAAGACTTCTTATCAGATAACGATGAAAACGAAACTGAACAACTCAATATCATTGGGTAACCATTGCGGTAATTTGCTGCTGTTGACGATTTTTGTCTTTTTCCTTGCACCGGCAATAGATGCACAAAAAAATAGTTTGCCAGTCGCGGATGAACTGCATTGGGTTGTTGAAAAACTGGGCGATGGTATCTACTGGAAATCATACCTTGGGGATGATCTGTTTGATGCAAAACTCAGCATAAATGTGATCCAGATTGATCCTGAAGCATCGCGTGCCTCACTGAAAATTGCCTATCGGGAAGGAGAACTGATAAAAACCAGTGATTTTGCAACTGAATACAACGCGCTTGCGGCAATTAATGGCTCATTTTTTCATGCTGAACCGGGCGGTTCCGTCGTTTTTTTAAAAGTAGATGGCAAAAACATTGTTGAGGGAGCCGTTAACCGAAATCCATACACAGAAAATGGAGCCATTGGTTGGTGCAAATCAGGTGCACCGGTTATTCTGCCAAAACCGGAAGATGGCTGGCTGGGTACTAATCTCGAAAATGTGTTAAGTTCAGGCCCGCTCCTACTCTATAATGGCGAACTCAGAGAGTTCCGTGATGACCCTTTCAACCAAAACCGTCACCCTCGAACAGCTGTAGCCATAACAGAGGAAAACAATCTGCTACTGGTTACCGTGGATGGGCGATCGTTTCAATCTTATGGAATGACCATACCCGAACTCACAGCATTCTTGAAAAGCCTGGGTGCCGTAGATGCCCTGAATCTTGATGGCGGCGGCTCAACTTCCATGTGGATAGAGAGCATGAAAACTGACGGTATTGTAAACTACCCCAGCGATAATTTTGAGTTTGATCACGAAGGTGAACGCGGAGTATCGAATGCATTGTTATTATTAAACAATAAAAACTAAATAAAATCAAACAATTATGAAACGCACAGCAAAAGCACAATGGAAAGGACCCGGATTTGAAGGGAGCGGAACACTAACAACACAAAGCGGAGCAATCAAGGAGCAACCATACTCCATCAAGCTGAGATTTGAAAATGAAGACGGAAAACTGGGAACCAATCCTGAAGAACTCATCGCCGCTGCGCACGCAGGTTGCTATGCCATGGCATTAAGCGTAGAATTGGAAAAAGCCGGATACACCGCTGATTCCCTGAATGTAGAGGCGGTCTTATCGCTTGATAAAAATGACGCCGGATGGGACATCACCAAAATTG
>SLGA01000154.1 GCA_007123985.1 Balneolaceae bacterium
ACAATGTCTTCAGTTTCATATTTGCCCATCCAGTTGGTTACGTCTTCGCGGAACTTGCGCCCATAACCGGTACTGTGGCGGAAATCCACCTCAACCACAACGTATCCGTGTTTGAGCAAGTACTGGTGGAACATATATTCGCGCCAGTAATTGTTCGACCAGCCTTTGTACACATTTTGCAGAGATCCGGCGCCGTGTGCAAAAACCACCACGGGGTAGTTTAGGGATGCATCAAAATCCTGAGGATAAAGTACCGACATAGCCAGGGTGGTTTCGCCATCTCGGCCGGTAAAATGTATGTACTCTTCTTTCTGCCAGTCGTACTCGTAAAATCGGTCAGGTACACTCTGTGTAAGCCGGATCTCTTCACCCGGATTGCCAAGGTCTATCCTGAAGAGATCGTAAGGTTCGTTGAAATAGGTTTTTGCATAAATGAGTTGAGTGTTATCGGGCGAAAGCTGAAACTGATACCGGTATGCTGTCTCTTCGGTAAGCTGTTCAACAGATCCGCTAATGGTATCGAGTGTGTAGATTTGGCGAACACCAAAGTCCTCTTCATTACTGGCAAAAATTATGGTTTGATCGTCGATCCACCGTGCCCACGGTACATAAAATTCACCTGATGTATGTTGTGTCAAATCGGTTCCATCGGGGTTTACAGTATAGATGTGGTTCCATCCGCTCTCCTCTGAAAGGAACATGATCGTCTCCGTCTCAGGGGCGAAAGAAAAATAGGTGTGATGCAGCCAGCCATCTGTAATATCCTCAAAAACAGTTCTGTTTTCACCCTCGTGCAGGTCATAAACCATCAATTCTCGGATCTTCAGTGCGGGATCTGCATAATCTATGGCAACATATCTGCCGCTTTTTGATGCTCCGGTTGAACTTCGGTGAAAACCTGTTAACAATGTGTCGAGCGCGGTTGTATCCAGTGAGGCAACAAAAACGGATACCTGTGGTATGCCACGGGTTGATGCTCCGGGTGTCACAAATTCATCCGCATATTCGGGGAAATAGATGGTTCGGGATTCGGAGTGGTCCGTTTGGCTTAAAAGAAGTTGTTCATTGCCAACCCAGCTTTGTAAACTGAAATTGGGCTCGTTACTGCCTTTTTTCGTAATCTGATAAATACCGGGTTCATGAACACGGGTTACCCATACATCGCCTGCCCGAACAAAACCAATGCTTTGGCTGTCGGGCGACCATCGAATACCAAATTCGTTTTCCTGTGTGGATACAATCTTTCTTTCGTTGCGGCCGTCGGCTTCTGCCACGAATAGATCACCATCTATTGTGTAGGCAATTTTTGTGAGATCGGGCGAATGAATGGGTCTTGGAGCATCATCATCTTCATTGGCAAATTCACCTCCATTCAAATCAACAGAGTACCGGCCGGTTTCAAAATAGGAGGAATCGTTCCAGGAAAAGAGAAGTCTGGACTGATCCCCAGAAAAAAACGAAGCAGCTGGCCTGATTCCGGGAATCACCGGTTCATGAAAAATCTCTTTCAGTGTAAGATTGTCCGGGACAGTTTGTCCATCAGATTTCAAAGGAAAGAAAAGAAGGGAGAGTGCAATGGCAACAAATACTCGGTACATACTATTTTTGCATTGGTTTTTGGTGTGCGTTTAAAACGTGAGTTCTATATAAAAATCGAAAGAATCGTCAGTTTGAGCGTAGTCCCGAAGCTTTTCAGGAGGGACGAAGTAGAAAACTCATATTTCGACTTCATTCCTCGGATAAAACACCCTCGGAATTGCGCTCAATATGACGGGTTCAATCATATTGTTTATTTTTATGCCGAACTCACGTTTATAATACAATTTTTTTTGAAAGCAGGCAGAACAGAAGCCGGTATTTTGCATCAATCAGGGCTTTTAGAGCGGACTGTCTTCCAGCAGAATTGAGAAAAAGCGATTATCGGAGAAGTTACTTTGAAACGGGGCCCCAAAGCGGACTACGATAAGATCAAGTGATGGAACCACATAGAGTTTCTGGCCAAAAAGCCCCGATTTCATATACATATCATCAGGAGCGGCAGAGGATATGAGCGAATTGCCGGATGCCTGATTTTGCAATTCGGCTGGAAGTTCTTCTTGAAACTGTTTATTAACGGCAGATTGTCCATTCAGCCAAAATGTAATGCCATAGCCGGGGGCTGCTTCCGATGGGCGGAGCAGTTCATCAAAAATATCTGGAGGAATAATCTGCTGACCGTTTAAGGTGCCCCGATTGAGGAGCATCTGGCCAATCTGAAGCCAGTCGTAAGCGGGATATGAACCTCCGAATGATAAGTTGATGAAACGGTTGTCCACATTGGTCCAGGAACCCCGGACAAGCCCGAGAGGCGTGAAGAGATGCTCATCCAGAAAGGCAATTGGGTTCATTCTGAATTCCTGCTGAAAAATCCAGGAGATAATATAAAATGGAGTAGGTCCGTACCGAAATGTACTGCCTCTTTCAAATTCCATTTCGGCGTTTAACCACTGGCTGGACGTTTGTGAAGCGCCCACTGGTGCTGTTGCAATACCGGAGGTTAGATTTAAAAGCTCGCGAACGGTAACTTGTCCCCGTTCTGATTCCGGATCCCACGGGGTAATTAGCTCACCGAGTGGGGTCTCAAAAGTAAACATCCCTTCCCTAACTGCGATTGCTGCAAGAATGCCTGCGAAGCTTTTTGAACCGCTGAATATTAAATGCTCTGTATTTCCCGTGTAATTGGTACTAAAATCCTCAAGTAAAATTTCACCACCTTGCCAAATGATGAGTGCGTTACCGCCGGAATCGTCCATAGCATAAATACGGGCGTTTTCGAGGTTTTCTGATGGAAAAGTCTCTGTGATATCTTCGTTACTTGAAGTGCTGTCGCATCCGATAAAGACCAGTAATGCCAAAAAAAGCATGAAAGCAGGAGATGATTTCTGGGAAATTTTCATCGGGAATTATTGAGATTAAATACAAACATCAGAAACAAAGTTGCCTGCTCACCGGGTGTTGCGGTAATATGAAACATGTACTTGAAAACATGTAAAAAAGCATGAGACTGTATTGTTCAAAACTTTCGTCTTAAAACAATCGTTTCCGGAAATAAAAAAAGCCGATGCTGTTTACACCGGCTTTACTATATGGGTCAAATCAGGCCGTTGCCTGTGCAGGCGAATGTTCAAAAACTATCGGCTTTATGGCCTCAAAAGCCTTCAATGTTTTGGCGATATGCTCATCGGTGTGTGTTGCCATCGGTATCAGGCGAATTAATACCATTCCTTTCGGTACAACCGGGTAGGCAACACCACTCACAAATACACCGTGATTTTCACGCAGCTCGCGCATGATAGTGGTGCATAGTTCTGTACTTCCCTCCGTTAAAACCGGTGTAACCGGGCTTTCGGATGGGAGTACATTGTAACCAATATTGCGAAGTCCATCGCGCAGCTTCAGGGTATTTTCCCAAAGTTTTTCTCTCCATTGCGGGTTTTCCTGTATAAGGCGAATTCGCTCGCGGGCTGTTACTACGATTGGCAGAGGCAGGCTTTTTGCAAAAATCTGGCTCCGTGCATTGGCTTTTAAAAACTCTTTTACGCGTGGCTCTGTGGCAACGAATGCCCCTATCAATGCAACAGATTTAGCAAAGGTTCCGAAGTAGATGTCTATTCCATCCTGCACACCCAGTTCCGTTCCGGCGCCTGAACCGTCGTGGCCAAGTGTTCCTAAACCGTGTGCATCATCCACAAGAAGCCTGAATGGATATTTTTCCTTAAGAGCTACAATCTCTTTTAGTTTGCCGAGATCTCCCGTCATGCCGAAAACTCCTTCGGTTACAACAAGTATGGATGAATTTGGTTTCATTCGGGAAACGGCACGTTGCAGCTGGCGCTCGAGGCCTTCAATATCGTTATGTTTGAATACGGATGATTCACCCATGGCAAGCTGCTTTCCGTCAACAATACAGGCGTGGCTGAGTTCATCATAAATGAGAAAATCGTTGCGGTCAACCAGGCAATGAATTACACTCATGATTCCCTGGTAACCATAGTTTAAAAGCAGTGCTTCTGGTTTATGAACAAAATCTGCCAGTTCGCGCTCCAGTGCTTCATGCTCGTCGGAGTTTCCGGTCATTAGCCGGGCACCCATTGGGGCACTGAGGGAGTATTTTTCGGTAGCTTCAACATCAACCTTACGGATTTCAGGGTTCGCACCAATTCCCAGGTAGTCGTTAATGCTCCAAACAACTACATCTTTACCATTAAATTTCATGTCGGGGCCAAGAGGTCCTTCAAGTTTTGGGAAGGTGTAATATCCGTAACCCTGTGATGTAAATGGCCCTAAAGGTGAAACCCTGTTTTCAAGTTTGTCAAAAAGATCCATAGAGTAATCGTTGCTAAATGGTTTAGTCCCCGCGGATGATAATTAAAGTGCGAGATGTTTTATTAAAATTCTTGACAAATTACGGAAATTGATAGGTTTGTAAAAGCCGCAAAGGATATTATCTGATGCAGATTTGATTTCATTACGGTACCGGATGTCCGGTAGAGGCCTCCAGTAACCTGTACCAATCCTGGCGTTCAATTTCCAGGCTCAAAGATTCCACTGCAGATCGCAACCGTTCGGTTTTTCCGCTTCCCAAAACCGGTTGCGGATTGCATGGCAGTTTTAACAGCCATGCCAGTAAAATTTGATCTGTTGAGGCTTCATATTTTTTTGATATGTCATCGCAAACTTTTCGGATGTTGACAATCCGTTCGTCGTGCCACTCATTAAATATTCTTCCACCGGCAAATGGCGACCATATCATTGGTGAGAAATTTAACTCCTGAGCCTGATCGAACGTGCCATTATAAATCGGATCAAGGTGCAACAGCGAACATTCAACCTGGTTGGTAATCAGTGGAACGTCCATTTTACTCTGAAGCATGGAGAACTGAGATACGGTGAAATTGGAAACGCCGGCGTACTTTATTTTCTGTTCAGAGATAAGATCCATAAAAATGTCTGCCATTTCGGTGGCGTTCATAAGCGGATCAGGTCTGTGTATCAAAAGCAGATCGAGATAATCGATTTGAAGGTTTTTGAGAGTCTGCTCTACAGATGCCCTGATATGAGCTGCCGTTGTGTTGTAGTGCTGTATGGAATGAGCAGGCCGATTTTCTGATATCAAACAAATCCCGCATTTGGATACCAGCTCTATTTTGTCACGTAGATCGGAGCGATTATTCAGCGCTTCTCCAAAAATAGATTCGTTCCCGTAATCACCGTATATATCGGCATGATCGAACGTGGTAATTCCCAGCTCAATAGCAGTTTCAATAAAATGAATCATATCCTTCAGGCTGAAATTCCATTCATTAAGCCGCCATAATCCGGCAGAAAGTTTGGAAAAATTCGGCCCCTCAGGGTGCATATGTAATCGTGCGGAGTATTTTGGTGTCATTTTTTCTGACTTTGAGTTGAAAAACTGATCAATAATCGGTATTTGAATAGTACAGAGTTTTTAACTGAGCATCTATATGATTGCTTAAGTTATTACAAACCAATTAGTAATATCAGCTTGAATGAAACAAAATGAGCATTTTTCACGTTATATTTAATAACTGATTCTTGTACGATAACTCAAAATACCTTTACTATGTCTGAAGAAGAAAAATTTGAAGAGATGATAGAGAACCCCACCAAACATCAGATAAAAGCTATACGTCACGCCCGTGAACGAGCTTGTATCGATGCCATGAAAGCTTCCAGTTCAAAGAATCCGCACAACAAAGGTTCCGATCTCGCCGGTTTATGGAATTATGTGTATGAAGAGTATTATCAGTTTCAGTAATCCGCAGGCGTTATCACATTTAATGCATTTCGTACGATAAAAAGATCCAGTTTTGAAATGCTCTCTCCTAAGTGTTCCCCATCACAGTGAACAGCAGAAGGTTTATCAGATCGAATTTTTAATCGACTGCACGTAGTTGTCTCTACACCATTCATAAAGGATGAAGGCCCCCGGATAAACCAGGGCAGGTAAAACAGTATTTTATAAACCGGAATTTGCTTAATCAGCAACAGGTTCATTTTACCGTCTGTCATTTCTGCTTTAGGTGCAACAAAAAAACTTCCGCCTTCCCATTTTCCGTTACAGGTTGTAATCATCAGAAAATCATCATTAAACTTACTCTCGTTGATTTTGCCCTGTATCCGGGAGCCCCGATAGGTTAATGCCGCCCTGATTGCGCCCAGAACATAAACAATGTGCCCTTTCAGTTTACGGTGACTGCTCGCGTAGTAATTCGCCCAGCCGTCAAGTCCAAACCCGATGGTATTGGCACACCATCCGGTTACATCCCCTTCAAACCGAATCAGATCGATAGGGGTAGTGCGCTGTGTGTAGATGATATCGATACATTCGGGCAGGGTTTTATTCAGATGGAGTGTTTTCACAAAATCATTCCCCGATCCGATGGGCAGTACGCCGAAAAGAGTATCCGTTTCAGCGAGCCCGTTTACCACCTGATGTACCGTTCCATCACCTCCGCATGCCACAATGATATCAAATTGTGATGCCTTATCACTCGCGAGCTGAGATACATTATCACTTTTTTTTGTGATGATGATTTCATAATCGAACCAGCGTTTCTTTGCTTCACGGTTCAGCCAGTCAATATGGCGCTCAGATCGGTTTCGATCGGCGGATGGATTAAAGATGAAGCAGATTCGGGAATCACTTTTAAGCATGTTGGGATACTACATCAAAAGAGAGGAATAATAAAGCCGAAATTTTCTAATGTTAAACAGATTTTTGTAGTATAGAATGGTGTTACATTGAAAACCATCATTATGAATTTCAGAGGTCTGCTTTTTATTTCTTTGATCTGTTTACCAGCCTGTGCTCTTGTTTCAAATCCGGAAAAATCCGGTGGTGAAATTATTGCCATACCCGAAGGGCCGTGGTGTGAGTTTCACCTCTCTCCCGATGGAAACTGGCTGAGCTACATTGGCGATTACCACCCGGAAAACTCAGGGCAAGATTTTCAAAGGCAAACCGTATTTTTGGAATTGAGTACAGGGGAAGCTCACCATCCGGAATTGAATAATGAGCTGAAGCAGCTGATCGCTGACGGGCTTGGACCCGACGGCAACGCTTGTTTTAGTGACGATAATCGTACAGCGTACATCTCTTCGAGCGGAGTTGTTCCGCGAACGGAGAGGGAACGAGATCGCGCAGAATTGCAGCAGGATGGAGGGGTTGCTTTTTCTGTTCCGGGCTACCGGCCGGAGCGCAATCGTTTTAAAGTTGATCTGACCTCCAAACCTCTGCAAATGGTGCGTACTGATGAGGTGAAATGTACAGAACCTCAAAATCCAGTGCCGCCACCGATTCGAATTGAACAGCAAGGGGGTAATCTGATTCAACTATATAACTCTGAAAACAATTTGATTGCAGAGCATAAACCACGGGGAAGGATAAATCGAGGCATCAGTATGGTTGAGCTTTCCAGAAGTTCATGGCACAGATACTATGCTGTTTCACCGGATCAAACTCAGCTTGCATACCAGGTCTTTGAAAGCGGGCCACTTTTTTCATCACCAACTCATGGCTATATAGTGGATTTGCAGGAAGGTAGTGCAAAATTTCTTGCAGCTTCTGTTTATTCATTCAGCTGGGATCCCATCGGCAACCTTTATGCATGCACCAGCCATTCGAACCATAATAATGTAATTGCCCGCTGGAAACCCAATTGAATATCCGAGGGATGATAGTTGCAGACCGTTTACAAACTTTTGCGTAAATGAACGGCTGCTTAGGCTATTTTCATTACATTAAAAATTCCGGCAACGCTTTTCTTTATATGCCACATGTATTAAACACGCAAACTCTGAACTAAAACGATATTTATGATTCGAGATTTTACCAACTCTAACAGATCGATACGGATAAGCTTCCTGCTGCTTTTCGGGCTTATCTTTTCACTTCCGGCCATGCTGATTGCTCAAACAGCTCCAACGGACGGAATGAAGGTGAACACACCTGCGGTACACGCATTTACAAATGCAACCATTGTCTCATCGCCGGGCCAGAGCATTTCGAATGGCACTCTTGTAATACGTGATGGTGTAATTGAAGCCGTTGGCAGAAATGTTAACATACCGGCTGATGCACGAGTCTGGGAAATGGACGGTAAAACGATATATCCCGGATTTATAGATGCACATTCTGATGTGGGAATGAAAAATCCACGCGTTGAACTGGATCGCGGATCACTTTCATGGAACCCTCAGCTTCGTGCTCATCTCGCGGCCGAAAACGAGTATGAGTTGGAAGATGATGGGAGTGAGGCACTACGGTCAGCCGGTTTTACCACAGCACTATCTGTACCGCCTCTGGGAATATTCCAGGGTCAGGCGGCTGTCATAAATCTTGGAAATGGCGCTGTTTCAGACCGTGTGGTGCGAACAGGTGTGGCCCAGGGTGTTAATCTTACAAGAGGCTGGGATTTTGGATTTACCTATCCCACTTCACCCATCGGTGTAATTGCATTGATACGCCAGACACTTTACGATGCCGACTGGTACGATCGGGCACATAGAGCTTTCGGCAGCAATCCATCCGGATTACAGAGGCCCGAATCAAATGCAGTACTTGCTGCCCTGCGCGATGCTGTAAATGGTACACAGCCTCTTCTTTTTGAAACCAGAAGCGATGAAGAGATTTTACGTGCGCTGCGGTTTAAGGATGAGTTTTCCATCACACCATGGATTCTCGGCAACGGACACGAATACAAATTAATCGATTATTTAAGCGAAAATCCCGCGCCTCTTATTCTGCCAATTTCATTCCCTGACACTCCCGATATCAGTACTCCTGAAGATGCTCTGAATGAAGATCTTTCAGATCTGAGGCACTGGTATCTCGCACCGGAAAATCCTGCGCGGCTCAATAATGCCGGATTAGAATTTTCATTCACAACAAGAGGACTTGATAACAAAACAGATTTTCTTTCAAATTTAAGGGATGCCATTCATGCCGGGTTGAACAGAAACAGTGCACTTGCCGCACTTACTACAAATCCGGCAAGTTTACTCGGAATTGAGTCAACTCATGGATCTCTCGAGCCCGGAAAAGCCGCTAATTTTGTGGTTACCAGTGGTGATTTATTCGATGATCAAACCAGAATACTCGATGTATGGGTTGATGGTAATCATTTCTCAATCAACAAAGAAGATGCATTTAATGCGAAAGGAGAGTGGCAAATCACTTCGAGCGACGGCAGTTTTGATGGTATTCTCAACATCACCGAAAGCCGCCCCGGCCGGCTTGGCGGCAGTATGACAATCGGGGATGAAGAAATTGAACTTGCTTCCGTATCTGTTCACCAGGATTCTCGCAGAATTCGGGCTGAATTTCCGGGAGATCAACTGGATGTACACGGAACAGTTCGATTGACTGCATCCATCAGCGGTGATCAGTTATATGGCTGGGGCGAAATGCCGGGCCATGCCCGAAAGCAGTGGAGTGCCGGCAGAGTTTCCACCGCAGAGGGGACAGAGCGCGAACCGCGAGAAAGAAAAGCCAGGGATCTTGAACTGGCTGATCTGCGCCCCGCAATGGAATATGGCCGCGAAAGAATTCCGGAACAGCCAAATGCTGTACTTGTACAGAACGCAACAATTTGGACGATGGGCCCCGATGGTATTCTGGAAAATGCAGACCTGCTTATTAGAAACGGTGAAGTTGCAGAAGTTGGCCAGAACCTGAGCGCACCGCGAAATGCCTTGGTGATTGATGCAGAGGGTAAACATGTAACTCCGGGCCTGATTGATGCACACCTTCATTCGGGAGTAAATGGTGTGAACGAGATCGGAAATGCGATTACCGCGGAAGTTCGCATGGGTGATGTGCTCGATATCAACAACATCTGGATGTATCGGCAGCTTGCCGGCGGGCTTACTACAGCACATGT
>SLGA01000068.1 GCA_007123985.1 Balneolaceae bacterium
ACGTATTTCATAAGCATCATCCGGTGCAGTTTTAAGATTCAGATAACCGGAAAACCCCCAACTAAATACAATCAAGACAAGAATTAAAGGGATTACCGACCATGTTATTTCGAGTTTGCTGTTATGAGCAATAACCGGAGTTACATCATCGTCTGAGCGTCTGCGATATTTCCAGGAGAAATACAGAATCGCAATGGTGATGCCAATCAGAAGAATTAAACTTGTTACGTTTATGAAATGGAATAGTGCGTCCGTTGCCTCAGCAGTTGTGCTTTTCGCCGGCGGGAGCATAAATTCACTGAATCTATTCATTTATCAAAGTCATATTTTGGTGGTTGTGAAGAACCTCGCTCGCGTCTCCAAAAAACGCCAAGAAATATACCCAGAATTATGACGGTAGCCAAGCCACCAAGCTTCATAATGTTCATTGCAACAGGCACATAACTTTGCGAGGCCGGATCGTAAGTAAAACAGTAAAAAAGCACTCTGTCGAGTGTGGAACCGATGGTGCCTTCGGCTGATTCAAACAGCGCATTTCTCAAATCAAATTCACGGAATGAAGCACCATAGAGGTACCTTGTAATAACACCCTGAGGGCTCAGCATCATGATACTTGCCAAATGGAGATACTCACCGGTTCTTTCGTCATACTTATAACGGAACCCAACAGCGTCTGTCAAAGCAACGATTGATTCCTCTGAACCTGTGAGGAAGTGCCATCCGTTTTCTGCTCCGGGCCTGTCTAAATCATTCAGGTATCTTTCTTTAGAAGCAGCAGCCTGTTCAGGTGTTTCCTCGGGATCGATACTAAAGGAAATAATTGTATAATCGCTTCCAGGCGTCCAGACAAGTTCATTTACTACTTTAAAAACCGCATCGAGTACAAGGCCGCATAAAATAGGGCATTCATAGTAGAGCGGATTCAACAATACAGGTTTTCCTTCTTCAATGAGATCGCCAAGACGAACAGTTTGGCCATCGGAATTGGTGAATTCAAGATCCAACGGAACAGAATCACCCAGCTTTTCATCAACTCCAACTTCTTCGAGTATGGCTGGTCTGGATTGATTTAACTGAGCATTTGCTGTATTGAACAGGAAAAACACCGAAATCGCGAATATGATTTTCAGTGTGTGTTTCATAATAAATTTTGATTCTAATCGGTTGCAATATTTGTTATAGCACTGTCAATCGGAATCCTGAAAATACCTTCATCGGGATCAACAACTCCAAATGACTCGAGCCTTGCCCGATCCCTTTGTTGAATTTCTTCAATATTGTAGAATACGCTTTGTTCTGCTCTGTCCTGAGTTGTAGAACTAATAGTAAAATCATGTATAAAAATGATTGCCACAATGAAAAGAACAATTGTAATTGTTCCAAAAGCCGACCAAAATGTTAATCTTCTGTAATTCAGCTTATCAAATGTGGCACCGTAAGTTACTGATTTTTCAAAGTCGTCGGTTGCCTCTAAAGATACTTCATCTTCCGCATAGTCAACGTCAGCAGCGTTACTTTCGCGTATCCAAAGTTTTATTTGTTCAATTGAAATACCGTGCTTCTCAGCAGCTTCTTTTATTGTATCGTCCCCACCGGAAGCGGCCTGTTTTGCAATAGCAGCTTTTTCTTCCTCGGTAAATGTTTTCTTTTTACTCATAGCTGTTAAATCGTTACAGTCTCAATTATTGATGGTAATGTTTGCTGAGTGAATCTGCCAGTTTAGGATCGTTCACGGGCACCATATTGTGTTTGCTGAATTTCTGAAAAAAGAGGCCCATAAATATTCCTCCAAGTCCTATAAAGGTTGCAAAATCGAGCCAGCTCAGGGAAACACCGCCATGGCTTAGAACAGGCATTACGATCCAGTGTAATTCTACGATATGCATAACTATCACAAGTACAGAGGTAATTACAAGCAGTTTATTGTTGTGTTTGGTGTCTCTGTTAAGCAGAAGTACAAATGGAATGATAAATCGGAAAATCAGTAGAGAGTAGGTAACAAATGCCCAACTGCCTTCGAGCCGATGATAAAACCATAATGTTTCTTCAGGGATATTAGCATAATAAATAAGAAGGAACTGACTGAAAGCGATGTAAGCATAAAAAACTGTAAAACCGAAAAACCATGCTCCAAGATCGTAAATGTGTGCTTTACCGACCGTATTTTCAAGTATGCCTTTTTTTCTGAACCAGAAAACCATCAGTATAAGTATCGGAAAAATTACCTGGAAGCTCATTGCGAAGAAGTAAACTCCGAACATGGTGGAGAACCAGTGTGCATCCAGCGACATTAACCAGTCGAAACTTGCAAACGCTACGGTTAGCGAGAAGATCAAAATACCTGGTGCGCTGAGTTTCTGCAATACTTTTGTAAGGCCCCAGTCATTGGTATCGTCCATTTCAATGGAAACTTTGTGTAACCGGTAGCCCAGATAACCCCAAACTCCGAAATAGATAAATTGACGAATGACAAAAAATGGTGTATTGAGGTATGGAACTTTGCCCAGCATTATCGGATCG
>SLGA01000158.1 GCA_007123985.1 Balneolaceae bacterium
ATAATATTGGTGCCGAATTCAGGAAGATGCTGGAGAATTACATCCAGAAAAATTACGGAAAAGAAGAAAAAGCCGGTGCTTAATATTTCTACTCCTTTATCGCCCGATTATACCTAAAACAGCTTTATTTAGGTCAAATGTAAGCAGTTACATTAAAATACTTGCCACTGCTTCAGCGAAATCTTAGAGAGTAAAATGGGAAAATGCCGCCCGCCGCACTAAAATCGATAAATTTGTTTTTTAAATGTTGACAAAAGTGTCTTTTTTTCTGATCTTACTGTAAGCGCTTACATTCTTGAGCGGTACTAACATTTATAACTTATTATTTAACAATCAGTTACAAAATCAAACAAGTAGGAGTAAGGAAATGAAAAAATATATGATGATTCTCTTCGCACTGTTTGTAGGTCTGGCAATGATCTCCTGCAGTGATGATAGTGTAAGCATTATCGAATTACCCGAAGAAGAAGAGCCGGAAGGCTTTATATACTCAATTAATTTTGATGTAGAAGGCGGCGGCACATTTACATTCTCGGTAGATATGGACGGAGCAACGATTGAAGGAGAAGATCTCCCTGATGGTTTTGAGGGAGACGTATTTGAGTTCGATCCGGATAATCACGAAGTATTTATTGCAGGATCGATGGTAGGCTGGCCTCAGCCCGGAACAGAACGTTCACTGAGACTGACAAGAGCCGGATCTAACGGTGGAACTGTACCTGCAGGCAATGCTGAATTTAAGTTCTTCATCGTATTTGATGGCATGGATTTTGAAGCGAATGACGGCTGGTCTTATGGAGAGTGGGAAGGAAATCCAAACAGAAGTACTGAAGTTACCTCTGGTGGTACCTTTAGTTCAGACTGGGGCGATCAACCGGAAGTAGAAGAACCATCTGGTGATTTTCCTGAAACCCTTTACCTTGCCGGAAGTTTTCAGGAAGCAAGTGGATATGGTTCAGATTGGTCACCATCGGAAGGCCCTCAGATCCCATCAACAGACACTGGTATATACGATGGTTATGTATTCTTTGCTGAAGACGGGTTCGAATTCAAGCTGGTGAAAGGCGATGACTGGGGTGATGGTGACTTTGGTGGCGCAGATGGCGAACTCACCGATGGCGGTGACAATATCCAGTCAGGCGACGCCGGCTACAAACGGGTTTTCGTGAATGCTGTAGATATGACCTATTCACTGACTAATACAGTTTGGGGAATAATTGGTGATGCCACACCCAATGGTTGGGATGCAAGCACTGAAATGGAATTTGATGCTGAAACCAAAACATGGTCGATTACTGTTGACCTTGAAGATGGCGAAATGAAATTCCGTGCCAATGACGATTGGGATATAAATGTAGGTGACAATGATGGTGACGGTACACTGCAAAATGATGGTTCAAACATTCCTGTTGATGCAGGCAATTATACCATCACATTAGATCTTAACGGAACGGAGTGGACATATTCCGTAGAAGCTAATTAATAATTCATGTGGTTATGAATTGAAGCCCGCTCACATGATTCTGTGGGCGGGTTTTTTTATCTAAAAACCACTTTATGAATAATCTTCTCATTGTTCCAGATCCACGTGGTTAATTCGTATTATCACAGGGATATTTCGTCTCCGGACATGCATATCCAACTGTTAATCGGAAAAATCTAAACGTAAATAAATGCCCAAAACCATATACGATATTGCCAAAGAAGCCGGTGTTAGTATTGCCACTGTATCGAGGGTATTTAATAGCTCTAACAGTGTAAAAGATTCAACTCGGGAAAAAATTCTGAAAATTGCCGATGATCTTGGTTATCATCCGCAAGCCTATGCCCAGGGGTTGGCAAGTAAGAAAAAAAACAGCATGATGATGCTTGTTCCGGTTATGTCGAACTATTTCTTTACTGAAATACTGCGCGGCACTCAGGATGTTCTTGCTGATGAGAATATCGAACTGACCATTCTTAACATCAACCAGGAAAAAGGTGTGTTTCGGCAGGTAGAGCAGGTGATTAAACGCCAGTGGGCCGATGGATACCTTATCGTATCGCTGCATATGACACAGCAGGAGCTCCAAAAACTCAAACGTTACAATGTACCGATCAGTCTGCTTGATGACCACTCAACCCATTTCGATTCAGTAAGTTTTAACAACGAACAGGGCGGTTATACAGCCACTACATATCTTTTAGGTAAAGGCCATAGGCGTATTGTTTTTCTATCCGGGCGAAAAGAAGCTATTCCCAATAAAGAGCGTTTCAAAGGGTATTTGAAAGCGTTACGAGAAAGCAAAGTGCCATTTGATGAGAGCCTTCATATTACCGGCGATTCGATGGACCGGGACGGATTCACTGAAAAAAACGGGTACGAAGCGATGTGCAAAATCCTGAATCTCGACAAACCTGTGGATGCTATTTTTTGCACATCGGATATTAAAGCTGTGGGAGCACTAAAAGCGATGAACGATTTCGGAAAACGGATTCCCCTTATCAGCTACGACAATCTCTCTATTTCTGAATACATAGGCCTCTCTACAATTTTCCAGCCGATGTATAAAATGGGTTGCCAGGCTACGCGTCACCTGCTCAACCGCATTGATAATCCCGATGTGATTATATGTGATCATATCCACAATCCGGAGCTCATTATACGAGACTCATCCGAAATCTGACATCTGTAATTCCACACTATGAAACTCCTGAAAAACTTCATCTCAATATCTGTAATCCTGATTCTTTTTCGGCCGTTATCTGCACAGGTCATAGAAACGGTACCGGCCTTTCCAACAGAAGATCAGCCAATCACAATAATTTTTGATGCATCCGAAGCAGAAAGAAGTGATTTGGAAGGGTACACGGGCGAAGTTTATGCCCATACCGGTGTAATTGTCTCCGAGCAGGACAGAAATACGGGAACCTGGAGCTATGTGAAAACCGATTGGGGCGAAAACACACCCGAAACACGCCTCACCAGCCTCGGTAATGATCGATGGCAGCTCGATATTGAAAATATCCGTGAGTACTACGGCGTGCCGGCTTCAAACAGAATTTACCAGATAGCAATTCTTTTCAGAAGTGATGATGCCAGCAGACAAACTGAAGATCTTTTTATTGACATTTTTGATGATGAACTCCTGGTCCGTTTTTCCCGCCCGGCAGTATCACCACCAAACCCGTTTTTTGCTGATTTGAACAGTGACGTGGAGTTTGAGATTGTGGGCATATCACCTGATGGAACGTTGGCTTCTATTACACTTTTCGAGGGAAACAATGAGATTGCAAGCATTTCGAACAGTGATACACTTCGCTACGATTACACCGTAACAAGTTCAGGCCGAAGTGACTTCAGAGCGGTAGCTGAAGATGGTTCGGGCAATCGTGTTGAAGATGAACTATATATCATAGTTAACCCGGAAGTAACCCTGCAGGCGCGACCACATGGAATTGAAGACGGCATCACATATCATGAAGATGGTTCAACCGTAACATTCTCGCTTTTTGCTCCTTCAAAAGAGTTTGTTTATGTAATTGGTGATCACAGCGACTGGGAAGTACGCGAAGAGTATTTCATGAAGCGGGATTTTGCCCGTAGTGATAGTGTTCACTACTGGCTTACAATAGAAGATTTCACACCGGGAGAGGCCTACCGGTTTCAATATCTTATTGATGGAGAAATCCGTACGGCCGATCTCTTTTCTGAGCTCGTACTGCATCCATCGCGCGAT
The DNA here is from genome assembly GCA_007123985.1 of Balneolaceae bacterium. Classification (GTDB taxonomy): domain Bacteria; phylum Bacteroidota; class Rhodothermia; order Balneolales; family Balneolaceae; genus Rhodohalobacter. Next base: position 3,720 of record SLGA01000158.1, read on the forward strand.
CAGGGCATCTCATCATCTGTATATCCAAACATGCCGTCCTATCCACAGGGATTAACAACGGAATATGTAACTGTAATCCATCCTGGCAGAGAAGCGTACCAGTGGCAGGTAACCGATTTTGAGCGTCCGCCCGTGGATGAACTGGTAGTGTACGAACTGTTGCTTCGCGATTTTGTGGAAGAGAGTACTTACACAACACTGCGGGATACGCTTGGGTACCTTGAAAGGCTGGGGGTGAATGTGGTGGAACTGATGCCTGTACAGGAGTTTGATGGGAACCTGAGCTGGGGATACAACCCCGTATTTCATGGAGCACTGGATAAATCATACGGTACACGCCGTGCATTCAAAGAGTTTGTTGATGAAGCGCATCGTCGCGGTATGGCTGTAGTATTGGATGTGGTGTATAATCACGCGCAGGATGATTCACCTCTCATCCGAACATTTGGTACGAACCGTGTGGGCTCAAATACCGCTTTTTCAGCCGGTAACCCTTTGCTTGGTCCCGGCCATGCTTACAATGTATTTTTTCATCTGAATCATGATCATCCTTACATCAAATACTGGCTGGACCGAATGAATCGCTACTGGCTTGAGACGTACAATATTGATGGCTATCGGTTTGATTTAACGAAAGGATTTGCATCAAATGTAAATAATCAGGCACTTCTTGATGGGAACAATCCCCGGAGAATTGCCAATCTAAAGCGAATGTATGATGCCATCAGGGAGTACGATGAGGATGCCTACATTATACTTGAACATTTTGCGGCTAACAGTGAAGAGCGCGAGCTGGAACAGTACGGAATGCTGCTTTGGGGGAATCACAATTTTAATTATTCAGAAGGTGTGATGGGATGGAACCAGGGCGGAAATTCGGATATGTCCGGTATCTATTTTCGTAACCGGGGTTTTGAAAACCCTCATCTTATCGGCTACATGGAGAGCCACGATGAGCAATGGCTAATGCATAAAGCAGCCAATTTCGGAAATCAAACAAACCCTGATTATGATGTTCGCGAACTGGATGTGGCACTCCAGCGAATGAAACTTGCCGCATCATTTTTCTTTACCATTCCGGGCCCTAAAATGCTTTGGCAGTTTGGCGAGCTTGGTTACGGATATGCTGATGGTGAATGCGTGAAACCGGGCGATGGCAGTAATGGAGATTGCCGGCCACAGGATCCTGGCCGAACAGCTGAAAAACCCGTTCGTTGGGAATATTATAATGAAGAGAACCGAAACCGTGTTTACCGTTCATACGGTGAGCTAACCCGCCTTCGAAATACAAGTCCGGTTTTTACAAGCAGGGATACCGAATTTTCCTCACAGCTTCGGGGCAGTACAAAGTGGATACGGCTTGAACACCCCGACATGGATGCTGTTATTATTGGTAATTTTGGAGTTACTGAAAGCGAAAAGAGTGTTGAATTTCCGCGTTCCGGGGAATGGTTCGAATTTGTAACAGGTACTTCTGATACATTTGACTCAGCTACAGCAGATTTCTTCCTATTCCCGGGAGAGTTCAGAATATATACATCAGAAAGAGTGGAACCGGCAGAACCTAATGTCTTTTTTCCTGTTGGAGATGATGGTTTTGGAAATGTACCGGAAGAATTTAAGCTCAATTCAAATTTCCCGAATCCGTTCAATCCAACCACGCAGATTGAGTACGAAGTGCCACAGGAAGCCGCTTTAACAATTCGTGTATATGATATGCTTGGCAGAGAAGTGGCTCTGCTGGTAAATGAAGAAGCACACCGCCCCGGTCGATTTACAGTTACGTTTGATGGTTCATCACTCAGCAGCGGTGTTTATATAGCACGATTAGTTGGCGGAGGCACAACTTCTGTAGAAAAAATGACACTTATCAAATGACTACGTATCAGAGAAATCGTCACTCCGGGTAAAACCGGGAATGACGATGTGTTAAGGATTCTAATCAAAATAAAAGAAAGTAGATTCACTCTCCCCATATTATACCAATTATCGTTCCACTTTAGTGATTTTAGAGTGACAGCCACGGAAATTTTCTAAAGTCCGGCTTACGCTTTTCAAGAAATGCATTTCGACCCTCTTCAGCCTCCTCGGTCATGTAAGCCAGCCGGGTAGCTTCACCCGAGAAAACCTGCTGCCCAACCATTCCATCATCCACCAGGTTGAAAGCAAATTTGATCATGCGTATTGCTGTTGGGCTTTTTCCAAGTATTTCCTGTGCCCATTCAAATGCAGTTTCTTCAAGCTCTTCGTGTGGTACAACGGCATTTACCATACCCATTTCGTAGGCTTCCTGAGCAGAGTAATTTCTCCCCAAAAAGAAAATTTCACGAGCACGTTTTTGGCCAACCTGCCTTGCGAGAAGTGCGGAACCAAAGCCACCGTCAAAACTGGCGACATCGGCATCGGTTTGCTTGAAAATAGCATGCTCTTTACTCGCCAGAGTTAAATCACACACTACATGAAGGCTGTGTCCGCCGCCAACTGCCCAGCCGGGAACCACACAGATCACCACTTTACTCATAAACCGAATAAGGCGCTGTATATCCAGTACATTAAGCCGTTGTACACCGTCGCTGCCTTCGTACCCTTTTGAACCACGTACTTTTTGATCTCCACCTGAACAAAATGCCCAACCGCCATCTTTTTGTGAAGGCCCCTCAGCCGAAAATAAAATCACGCCGATGGATGTATCCTCTCGTGCATCGATCAGTGCTTCTTCCACTTCATACAGGGTTTTCGGGCGGAAGGCATTACGAACTTCCGGCCTGTTGAATGCAATCCGGGCTACGCCATCGCATTTTTTGTAGGTAATATCTTCAAATTCTTTAACGGTTTTCCAGGTACTCATTTACAGGTCGTTTTTGGATTATTTTTTTATCTGTTTCAATGTATTAAAGATCCGGTTGAATTTGTATGGGATTCATAGCCTCTTTAATAATTTCAATAACCCGATTGGGTTTATCAGTGTGAACTCTGTGCCCGGTTTCTTCAATATTATAGTGGCTCCAGGCCGGGGATTGGGTTGCTATATATTTTTGAAGCTGTACATATTTTTTATCCAGAGAGCCACTGATTAAATGTATGGGTAGTGTTGCAGGCAAATTTTTGCAGATATCCGGCATGCTTCCTGAACCAAATTCCCTCAGTGAACGCGCCATCATTGATGGATTTTGAGATTTGATGACATGCTCATACCGATTCGATGCTTTTAAAGGAGTATGTTTGAAAAGCGGCAGATCCAGCCATTTATCCACGAAACCGGAAAAGTTTTGTTCGATCTGGAGAGCTCTCTTTTTGTCAAGCTCCTTACGTTTATTTTTTTTATGGCCAGCTTCTAAACCACAATGGGCACTCTCAATTATCGCACCTCTAAAATATTTTGCACAGTTCGAGATGAGCTGAAAGGCAACCCTGCCTCCCATACTGTATCCATAAATATAAAGATCAGGAAAATTAAGCCGTTTCAGTATTGAGCGTAATTGATGTACCTGTCTTTCCGTGGTTAAAATTCCATCTGTTTCCGGAGTTTTTGTTTGGCCATGGCCGGATAGATCTATCGTTACAGGATTACAGAATTGTTTCAGATGATCAATAAGCGGATGAAATAATACTCCTGAACCCATGAACCCGTGGAGCATCAGCAGATAGGGATAATCCGTTTTGGATTTATGAATGGTGCAATGGTACAAAACTGAATCGGAGTAAAGTTGAACCATATCACAAAGATTCTCTGAGTTTCATACTTGCATCCGCATCACTCACACACTCAATCACTATAGATTTGTTGATGGACTTCAACTCTAGAGAATTTAAATCCTCTATAGTTTCAATTCTCAGGTAAGGCAAACCGGATGCATTTGCAAGAAACTGAATATTTACATTTTGCGGGGTCTCAAAATAGGTCTTAAAAAAATCAGAACCTTTTTGATTCCTGAGCGTTTTGTAAACCGGCAGCATACGGAAAATGGTACCACCGCCATTATTTATTACCAGAGCCAATACCGGATTTTCCGCCTCCTTTATTGATAATAGCGAGTTACTGTCGTGCAGGAAGGCAAGATCTCCCAAAATGCAACAAACAGGCTTCCCGGCTGCTTCAGCAATTCCTGTGGCTGTGGATAATATCCCGTCAATACCTGCAGCGCCACGGTTCACAAATTGATGAACAGTTACTTTTCCAAATTGTGCCATATCGCGGGCAGGGAAGGAGTTTGAGAGCATTAGATTCCAGCTTTCATCAATCGATTTGCTGATATGACTAAATATATGCCCATCAGTCAATTGAGTCTCATTGTCTAAATTAATTTTAAGATTTTTCCCGCTGATTTCGTTTTTTTCTTTCCATTTTTCAAACCATTTTCCAGAGGAAGTAAACTGAATCCCAGATAGATCAACTTCATCCCCGGTATTCAAAATAATGCGATGCCTGATTCTTTTGAAATGATCCTGCCAGGCATCCCTGCCGATGAACTGTATAATTGGCACTTCGCTCCAGTTTTCAAAGGCAGATAGAATTGATTTAGTGAAGGGCTGATCTCCAAACTGTAAAATCAGATCGGGTTTCATACCGGATCGGTTTTCAGGATTTTTTAGAATTGCATCAAATCGTTCAATGAGATAATCGGATGTAATTCTGCTGCCGGGCTCTGCAATTACCGGGCAGGATAAATGAGTACTTACTTCGTGAATCTGCCTCGTAAGTGCCTGGTGCGGATTGGCTGGGCCCGCAATTATCAATGGCCGTGCGGATGTACTAATTAACTCCTGAATTTCATCAGAAAAGTGCAAAACCTTCCCTGTAACTGCACTATTTCGCGGATTATTATTTGTACCATATTCTGACTCGGCAATAATAGCTCTTAACTGTTCCGGAGTTGGTTCCAGCGGCTTTCTGAATGGAAGGTTTATATGCGCCGAACCGCCTTTGTGAATAGATTCATAAACGGCTTGCATGGCCAGATGCTCAAGGCGATTCAAGTCTTCCCGGCTGGATGCCGGTTCACCTGCATCATGAAAAAATACGGCCTGATTTCCAAAAATCTTGATCTGGTCAACGGTTTGTGAACTGCCTATTCCACGCAGATTTGGCGGCCTGTCAGCCGAAAGAATAACCATGGGTGTGCCGGACTCTTTCGCTTCAATAACAGCAGGCATATAGTTTGCAACTGCAGTGCCGGAGGTGCAAATCAGAAGTGCGGGCTTCCCTGTAGCTTTTCCGATTCCAAGGGCTATGAATCCAGCCGAGCGCTCATCCAGTACAATCCTTTTTTTAATTCCAGAATGCACCGCGGCAGCTAATGTGATTGGCGTTGAACGGGATCCCGGTGAAATTACAGCGTGGCGAACTCCCTCAGCGTAAAATGCATCAATCAGTCTGGATGTCCAGCGGATGGGATCATACATACTCTTCATCAAGCCTGTTTAGTGCATCGAGTAGCGGAGCGAACTTCATCAGCGTCTCTTTCCACTCTCTTTCAGGAACGGAATCTGCAACAATACCGCAGCCTGCATAAAGTGTAGCAGTATTATCATGAAGCAGTGCACTGCGTATCGCCACGGTAAATTCACCTGATCCTGTCATATTAAACCAGCCAACAGGTGCGGCATACCATCCTCTGTCAATCTGTTCAATTTGGTGAATATGCGGAACAGCCAGTTTTTTTGGATATCCACCCACGGCCGGAGTTGGGTGGAGTTCACTTATTAACTCGTGAATTTGGACGCCTTCTTTGATGGAGGCTTTAATAGGCGTGAAGAGATGCTGCACATTATGCAATTTCTTAATCTTTGGCTGTCGAGGATGTTCTACCCGATAGCTGAACTTTTCCAGGCTGTCGCCAATGGATTGTACTACAAATTGGTGTTCGTCACGATCTTTTTTGCTTTTTAGCAGCGAGTGTGCGAGTGATGCATCCTCCATGGCACTTCGTCCGCGAGAGATACTACCTGCCAAACCTTCTGTTGAAAATTCACCATCGCGAAAAGATGCGAGCCGTTCGGGTGTTGCGCCGATAAACGATGTATCCTGATCTTTTTGAATCAAAAAGTTGTAGCAATCCGGATAAGATTCCCTCAGGTGGTGTGCCAGCACGGTGGGTTTCAGTTTACATCGCGACTGCAA
>SLGA01000024.1 GCA_007123985.1 Balneolaceae bacterium
AGATTAAAGAGAGAAAGAAATAATGCGCAGTTTATTTATAATAATTGACTGATATTCCCCTTATTGGTAGAATAGATGTAGATATTTGAATAAATCTTTTATCAACTCAATTATGATACTTCTTTGGCTAATCCGGATTTGCAATCACATTAGAAAAGAAGCTCATTTTGTAGCCTTTATGCTGCTCATACCGGCGAAATTGATGGCGCAAACCTACACTCCAATGAGTCTCCACAGTGGACCGGCATGGGCTCCAAACGGGCATGTAATTGCATTTTCTGCTGCCTACACGGGTAGTTACAATATCCACACCATTGATATTTGGAGTGGTGAGAACACTGTTGTTTCAGCCCATCCTGCCAATGATCTTTACCCTTCCTGGTCTCCAAATGGCCGCTGGTTGGCATACTATTCAGATCGCCCGAACGAAATTGGCCCGTTTCCTCCTGATACCATGGTGTACAAAGTCCGCGGTTTATACGAAACGTATGCAAGGGATGGATACCGGCCGTCGTGGTCGCCCGATGGCCGTACGATAGTGGCACATTTCAGGGGCGAAAAGGGAAACTATGAAATCTACCGGATGAACCGGCAGGGTAGGGACAGAGTGCCAATTACAGACAATATGGCAACAGATGTACATCCGAAATTTTCACCGGATGGGTCAAAAATTGTATTCGTTTCCGACAGGGATTATCAACCTGAAATTTACGTGATGAATGCTGATGGATCAGAGCAGACCCGCCTTACCAATTCACCATCGTTTGATATCGATCCGGTATGGTCGCCCGATGGAAGTAAGATCGCATTTATCTCAAACAGGTTGGGTTTTTTCGATATTTTTGTGATGAATGCGGACGGCAGTAATATTATCAGCCTCACGCAAACACCGGCTGTAGACATGGCGCCGGTATGGTCGCCGGATGGGTCAAAAATTCTCTTCTCATCAAATCGAAATGGGTATTTCGATCTCTTTGTGATGAATGCGGATGGAAGCAATCTGCAGCAGTTAACTTCATCAGAGCATCATGAGATATACGGAACATGGTCGCCACGCGGAAGCCGTATTGCATATTTATCATCCGAAAGAGGGGAGATGAATCTTTACGTGATGAATGCAAACGGCAGCCGCAAGCGCCAGCTTACCCGTTGATGCGGGGAAAATTTTAATCAATTAAAGTGAGCTCGGCCCGGAAACGGGGCTCATCATGCCGCTCGAGATAGTAGACAAATATGCCATTTTCAATATCTAAATCCATCATCCAGACATTTGTAGATGCTTCCGGAAGAATCTCAGCGGTGTGATCGTCTGCTGGGAAATATTGCCTTGTTGCAGAACCCCTGTCATCAGCGTAGCCACCGTAACCGGTAAGCGGCTCCTCACCCTCTTCATAAACTTTATCTCCAATATGATCGTGGTAGAGGTGAAGCCCGTTATCTCTCTTTTCAATTATCCATCCAGCGTGCCATGTTTCAGAATCACGATAAAGAACTGCGGTGATTACATCCGATGTGCAGGTTTCAATATGTACCCGAAGTTCAGTCGCTACAAGATCGTGCTCCGGATTATCGGGATAGGTGGATTCACCCACAAATTCTTCACCACACAGTGCAAGCAGGTTGTTAAAAAATTGTTCCTGTGGAGTTTCAGCCGGAACTTCTGGGGTCAGATCGGTTTGATCTTCCCCGGAACAGGCTGCCAGAAGAAAGCAAAAAGAGAGAAAAGATATAGTTTTTTTCATCGGTTGAAATTTAATTACAGTTTAGTGAGTTGTTAAAATCTGCATTCGGCCGGTTAAATTCAAAAGATGTATCTTTATAACAAAATTAGTAATACCCCAGAAGGATCTTTTATGAGTAAAGAAGTAGAATCGTACAAACTTGGAAATATCGAGGTTGTGATAACAGAAACGGATGATCGAAACCGCCTCCATGTGGATTGCAATGACGGAACCTATCACTCCGGCTTTACGGTACGTGTATATGAGTATGAGAACTACAAACGACACATGAATCAGAAGATAACCACGGCATACAAGAATCAGTATAAATCAGAGTAAACCATCAGGAGCTCCATAGTTTTGCACTTACCACCTCAAGGCTGTTACCTGCAGGATCCCGAAAGTAAATCGAAATTGACCCGTTCGGCCAGGTAACTTCTGACTCGATTGCGATTTTATTTTCCGAGAAAAACTTTTTCCAGTCATGAAAATTCTCATCCCGAATGGAAAATGCAATATGGCCTGCACCCTCTGTTCCGTGCAATGGAATGCCCGTTCCATTCATGTTGGTCTGTTCTTTTGAGGTGTGTGCTGGATTGAAGATAAGCAGCATCGATTCTCCGCATCGATAAAAAAGGTGCCTGCCAGGCTCTGCTGAAACAAATTCAAGTCCAGGAAATTGATCGTAAAAAGATTTCGCCTTTTCGAGGTCATCTGCATAGATGCAGGATTCAAGAATGCCGGTTATTCTCATGATGTGTGAGTGTTAATCTGTTTTTATAAAGAAAACAAA
>SLGA01000218.1 GCA_007123985.1 Balneolaceae bacterium
AAAAATTTCTGAAGTCTTTTTCAAACTCTTTAATGTTGTGAGATTCCCATGAATCCGGATTATTCCAGCGCCTGTGTAATTCACTCACCCTGATTGCAGCAATTTTCAGAATCTCTGAAAATATCTTTTTGTACTCTTCTGTTTTGGTTCCGTCTGAAAGAACGGGTTGTTTTCCCGCAAGTTTATCCAGCGATTCGAACAGAATGTTTTCAAACTGTTTTAGTGATTCAGCCGTAAACTTCTCTTTGTTTTGTATTCTGGCCGCATTAGCGAAATCCCCGACAGCTTCCAACGGAGCGTCAAGAATTTGCGGTTCATCTGCGTTCATCTGAATTAGCTGAAGCTGGCTGTTTACCACAGTAAAAACATTAATTACCGAATGCATTTCAAGCTGATCGATCTCTTTTTCGGTAATTTGCAGGCTGCTTGTGATTTCCATTGTGTAGATTAATTAACTATGGGTACAAAAACTTTTCATATAGATGAAAAGGAGAATTACTGAACAGCTGCACCTTCGAAGTTGCCGTATTCTGCCCAGGATCCTTCATACGGACGAACCGAATCGTATCCCATCAGCCGAAGGGTAAAGTAGGCGTGAGACCCGCGTACATTTGTATGGCAGTGCGGAATCACTTCTTTATCAGGGGTGATTCCGAGTGAGCTGTAAATATCCTGAATCTCCTGAGCCGGTAAAAAGTATGGTGTTCCTTCTGGTTGAAGAACCCTGCTCCACTCAAGATTTACCGCGTTGGGTATGTGCCCGCCCCGCTCTGCACGAACATCGTTTCCGGTATATTCATCTTCCGATCGCGCATCAAAAATAATTTTATTCGGATCATTAGCCGCCTCCATTACATAGGTAATGTCGCAAGATTTTGCCTCTTGTACATCAAACCGGAACGTACCGGGCTCTGCTGAGTGGTGCATATTCTGAACAGAGTAACCTGCATTTAGCCATCCCTCGATGCCGCCGTTCACAAGAGAGGCATTTGAGAAACCGTAATAATCGAGAGCGTAAAACAGGCGCGCAGAAGCAAGAGAGTTTCCTGCATCGTAGATCACTACACGGCTGTTGTTATTCAGGCCTATCGACCTCATTTTTTCCTGAAAAATTTCCGGCCCAATCAAAAAGCTGGCCACCGGATGTTCCGGATCAGTTAATTCACTTACAGCGGGAAAATGAACCGAGCCGGGGATAATGGAATCGGAAACTTCCGCTCTTGCATCAATCAGAATAATATCATCCGATGCAAGCATTGTGGATAAATCAGAAGCCTGAAGCAGTAGGTGTGAGTTGGGATAATCCGTTAATGCCTCGGGTTCTGCCGGGGTACAGGCATAAAAATAAACGAAGAGAAGAGGGAGGAGTTTTAAAGCGCGCATTTTATATATCTGGTTTTGTAGTTATTTGTCCAAAAATACAAAATAGTATTCAGACTTTTTCCACTGGAGACGATTCTCCCTCAAACCATTTTTTCCTTAATCTATTTTGCAACCCCAGCCTGAGTGGATACCCGACGATGCACGGCGGCCGAATCGCGGCGGCCTGTACCAGGTTTCGACTCCTTGCGTAAATACAGTTGCGTCAAATTGCTCAAGCTCAGCACAATCAACGTTTTCACGGAAGATATTCGGGCGGGTTGTCTCCTCATCATTTCTGACGATTTCAGCCAGTTCGCTTAGGTATAGACTTACTTCACTCATATCATAAACGGATAGAGCTACTTCCGTTTGAATATCTTTTGTTAGCCGATCGAATGATTGTTTTGCAATTACCCTTGCGATTTGATGCGGTGTTGTGCTTGGATCTTTTTGGAGGAGAAGTAATCCTTCCACATCCAGGTAGGATAGATGCAGATTTTGGGAAGAGGCCAGAAGGTAGTTCGTAAGCGGCAAAAGCTGCTCAGCAATCAGTGGAGTGCCATTACTGCAGGTTGACAGTGTGATCAGGCCAAATTTATCATCCTCATCATGCACGAATGCGTTGAGGCCCGATACCAGAGCAGAAGCATTCACATTTACATCTGAATGGCTGTTATGATAGCCCTCGCCACCGGAAACGGGAATTTCATGCCCGAAAAAGAAAAAATATGATTGTTCTCTATTGGCCGGTCTGCCGGCTGTAAGCTGATGATATATCTCACCCTCTTTTTGTAAAAACGGAACCGATGCCCCTTGATATCGATACTTTATCTGCTGCTGAAGAGTACCGTTTCTGAAATAGTAGATATCATTATTTCTCCGCGGGATAATACCCAGAAATGAACGTTTACGTTTTTGGTGAATGATAAAGATTTCGCCGGACTGTGCCTCTTCGGCAATTTCCAGCGCAGATGAAAGCGCTCTTTCGTTTGCCCGGACAGCTGCCCTGTTTGCATCATGATATAAATAGTCAGCATCGGCATGGATGTAAAAAATGGCAGAGTACTTCGTTGATTCATCCGGTTCGTGGCTATCCCTCTCCGCAACAATCGCAGTATGGCTGCATGCCTGAAGAGTCAAAATCAATACTGCATAAAAAGTGAGGGTTCTCATATCTCAAAAATAAGAAAAGCCCTCATACCGGGGAGGGCTTTGTAACAATGATTTTTTAAACGTCTGCATCAGAGAAGCAGAAGAATAATAATAATTAGCAGCGCTGTGGTAAGGCTTATGGTAATATTTCGGCTGGCTTGCTCCATCGCCTGCTGTGAGTAGTCAGAAAAATCATCCAGATCTTCATCTACAACCTCATCAAACCCATCGATGCCATTTAATTCGTACTGGCGATTTTCAATTTCGTCTTTAAAAGCAATCAGTTTGTCACGATCGTCGTCACTTAAACTTGCCTCTGCTTCAATTTTATCGACAGCAGTGAGCATTCTGGAAAACGACTCGTTCAGTATAGCACGTTTCTCATCTGCATCATCAGAGGCTTTTACCTGCTGCACGGTTTCGTTGAAATGCTGCTTAAATGTTTCAGTAAGGGTTGATGATTGGCCCATTGCAAGCGAATGGGTGAAGAAAATCAGGATTGAAAAAAAGATAATCTGTTTAACGTTATTCATAATTAATACGATTCATTAATGTTTCATTGACATCTAATAAGGCATAATATTCTGCAATTAAATGATTTAGCTGGTAAAAATCACCCGAAACTAAGCCGGCACAGAAATCATTTATAACTTGTATGCATTGTTTGTTAGATATTTAAGTGCCAATTTGTTCCATCAACACAAACCCGCCTAAAATAGAATACATGGTTCAGCAAGAAAATCAATCAGAGAAAAAAAACCCTAAACCCTGGTACAGCAAAACGACCGGGGATGTACTAAGTGAACTAAACACTACGAAAGAGGGACTTTCAGATGCAGAGTACGAAAACCGTTTAAACCAATATGGCCTAAACAAGCTGCCGGAAGGCAAAACACAATCGCCAATTGTGCGCTTTTTGCTTCAATTTCATAATGTATTGATCTATGTGCTAATGGCAGCGGCTGTGGTTACTGCACTCCTGGACCATTGGATTGATACATGGGTAATTATCGCCGTGATTTTGGTGAACGCTATTATTGGGTTTGTACAGGAGGGAAAAGCAGAAAAAGCCCTTGAAAGCATCAAAAATATGCTTTCACTGCATGCAACGGTTGTACGGAACGGACAGCGCAAAGATATTGACGCTGAAAAGCTCGTACCGGGCGACATTATTGTGCTTAATTCCGGAGATAAAGTACCCGCAGATGTCCGTCTAATCTCCACCAGAAACTTTCGTATAGAAGAGTCTGCACTTACAGGCGAATCTGTTGCTGTAGAAAAAAATACCGATCCTGTTGATGAAAATTCTGTACCGGGCGATCAAATCTGCATGGCATTTTCAGGCACATCCGTAGTGTATGGCGTGGCTCAGGCGGTGGTTGTAGAAACGGGTAGTAGCACTGAGCTCGGCAAAATCAAACAGATGATGAGTGATGTAGAGAAGATTACCACACCACTTCTTCGGCAGATTGATGATTTTGGAAAAATACTTTCGATGATCATTTTAGGTGTAACCGGCCTCTTTTTTGCAATCGGCTACTTTTTCAGAGACTACTCGCTCGATGAACTTTTTCTCGCGGTAATCAGTCTTGCTGTTGCGGCAATACCGGAAGGGCTGCCTGCCATCATGACCATAACACTTGCCGTTGGTGTACAGGCAATGGCCCGGCGAAATGCCATCATCAGAAAATTACCCTCCGTAGAAACACTTGGCTCTGTAGCCGTGATTTGTTCCGACAAAACCGGAACACTTACCCGAAACGAGATGACCGCCACCGCTGTAATTACAGCAGACAGTGAGTACACTGTTGAGGGAGCAGGATATGCACCATCAGGAAAAATTAACAAAGATGATGAACCTGTTGAAGTCTCCGATGAACCTCTGCTTGAGCAAATTATAAAAACGGTAAAGCTTTGCAATGAAGCACAAATCAAAGAGCAGGATAGTGAATGGATTTTAAACGGAGACCCTACCGAAGGCGCGCTCAAAACACTTGCGCATAAAGCCGGTTTTGAAGATTACACTTCCGATCGCATTGATCATATTCCATTTGAATCAGATCATAAATATATGGCCACTTTAAACAGAGGCGATGAAGTAAAATACATTCACGTAAAAGGAGCTCCGGAAATACTTCTCAGCCTCTGTAACAAACAGCGATCAACAAACGGTGATACCGAAATTGACAAAGAGTATTGGGAAAAAGCGATGGAGAAGCAGGCTGAACAGGGACGCCGGCTGATTGCTGCTGCCATAAAAGAGACAGGAAACGATACGACATCGGTTGATCATGAAGACATACAAAGCGGATTAACATTTCTCGGAGTAATCGGAATCATCGATCCGCCGCGAGATGAGGCCATTGAATCGATACGAATTTGTAAAGAAGCCGGCATCAGGGTTAAGATGATTACGGGCGATCACCTCACCACAGCACGTGCCATTGGCAAAGAGATTGGCATTGGTGACGGTGAACATGCCATCAGCGGGGCAGAAATTGAAAACATGAGTGATGATGAACTCCGAAAGGCAGCTATCGAAAACGATGTATTCGCACGAACCAGCCCCGAACATAAACTGCGGCTTGTAAAAGCACTGCAGGCAGAAAACCTTATATGTGCCATGACGGGCGATGGGGTGAATGATGCACCCGCACTGAAGCGTGCAGATGTAGGTATTGCAATGGGAATAAAAGGAACAGAGGTAACAAAAGATGCTTCTGAAATGGTTCTGGCAGATGATAATTTTGCATCCATAGCCAATGCCGTTGAAGAGGGACGAACCATTTACGACAACCTCCGAAAAGCCATTCTGTTTATTTTACCCACCAATGGAGCTGAGTCTCTGGTGATTATGGCAGCGGTAATTATGGGTATTGTTATGCCCATTACACCGGTGCAAATTTTATGGGTCAATATGGTAACAGCCGTAACACTTGCCCTGGCGCTCTCTTTTGAACCTACCGAACCGGGGGTGATGAAACGCCCGCCACGGAAAAGGGGAGCCCCCATTTTAAGTCTTTATTTTATGTGGAGAGTTATTTTTGTATCCATACTAATTGGCGGGCTCACTCTTACTCTCTATTACTGGCTGAAAAACAACGGTTATGAACTTGAAACCGCTCGAACCATAGCTGTGAACACCCTTGTGGCGGGCCAGCTGTTCTATCTGTTTAATTGCCGAAAAATGCACGAACCCTCTATGGGAGCCGGGTTTTTTGGCAACAAATATGCCTTTTATGCAGCGTTTATACTAATTGGCCTGCAGCTCTTATTTACCTATGCGCCATTTATGCACAGCTGGTTTGGTACATATCCCATCAAACCGCAATACTGGATATACCCGCTGCTGAGTGGTGTTTTTGTCTTTTTTGTTGTTGAACTGGAGAAATTTTTCCTTGGAAAACGCCGCCTGAAACAGCTTAAAAAAGATTGGGATGATGCCAACAAAATTTCACAATCATAAAAACAAAGAAAATCCTATGTCTGATTTGAAACTTTCAACCATTTCTCTCAAAGATATCTTACGCCTGGCAAAAGAGCGTGATCCCGATCAAACTGAATTTCATCAGGCCATCCATGAGGTGATGGAATCGGTTGTGCCATTCATCAAAGAACATAAAAACTATCAACAAGCAGGGCTGATAGAACGGCTTATTGAACCGGAAAGAGTAGTGATGTTCCGGGTACCCTGGGAAGACGATGACGGCAACTACCGGGTAAACCGTGGGTTCAGGGTGCAGTTTAACAGTGCGCTTGGGCCATACAAAGGCGGGCTTCGGTTTCATCCATCCGTAAATCTGAGCATCATCAAGTTTCTGGCTTTTGAGCAGACGTTTAAGAACTCACTAACTGGTCTTCCGCTGGGCGGAGGAAAAGGCGGTTCGGATTTCAATCCCCGGGGAAAATCGGATGGGGAGATCATGAGGTTTTGCCAAAGTTTTATGAACGAACTGTTTCGCTATATCGCCAGTGATACCGATGTTCCTGCCGGGGATATTGGTGTAGGTGAACGGGAAGTAGGTTATCTGTTCGGGCAGTATAAACGACTTACGGCAGAGTTTACCGGGGTTCTTACAGGCAAAGGACTCGCTTATGGCGGCAGCAAGGTTCGCCTGCAGGCTACCGGCTTTGGCCTGCTCTACTTCGTAAAAGAGATGCTTGAGCAGCATGATGAGTCCATCGATGGGAAGAAAGTTATAATTTCGGGTTCAGGTAATGTGGCTCAGTTTGCAGCTCAAAAAGCGATTGATATGGGTGCAAAGGTTATCTCCATGTCCGACTCGGATGGCTACATTCTTGATAAAGATGGTATCGACCGGGAGAAGCTCGATTTTATTAAAACGCTCAAAAATGAAAAACGAGGGCGTATCAAAGAGTATGCAGATGAATATAGCTGCGAATTCAGCGAGGGAAAACCCTGGAACCAGCCATGTGATATTGCCCTGCCGTGCGCTACCCAAAATGAAATTGAAGAGGAGGATGCAAAGAAACTTGCTGAAAATGGGGTAATTTGTGTAGCCGAAGGTGCAAATATGCCCTGTACCGATGCTGCTGTGAAAGTTTTTCATGAAGCGGATGTTCTCTACGCCCCCGGGAAAGCATCCAATGCCGGCGGAGTAGCCGTTTCAGGCCTTGAAATGTCTCAAAACTCTAAACGGCTATCATGGAGTTTTGAGGATGTGGATGAACGCCTGGTGGATATCATGCAAACCATTCACGAAAAATGTGCCGAACATGGTGAGGAGAAAGAGGGAATTAACTATGTGAAAGGAGCCAATATTGCAGGGTTCATTAAAGTAGCTGATGCCATGATGGCCCAGGGGCATGTGTGATACAAACAGACTGAAAAATATATACCGTTCCGATTAAACCTATCGCCCTGCAAAAATGGCAACAGCTACAATCAGTAAAATTGCCAGGATGATAACGGTTCGTCGAATGTAGATATGAAGCATGGTGAAATCAGACTATGTTAAAGCGTTCAGAGTGTACCCTGTGAACAGGCACACCCCACTCCCGTAAGGCGCCCTCGGCAACATCCATCATGGGCGGGGGGCCACATACAAAATATTCGCAATCGGATATATCTTCTGGCAGATTTTCACGGATTATTTCCGGAGTAATAAACCCGGTTGGCCCGTCCCATTCCTCTTCAGCATCCTCAAATACATGCACCACGTTTAGGTTCAGCTCTGCCGCCAGGGCTTTCAGTTCTTCATAAAAAGGGGTTAACTCTTTTGATGGTGTTCCAAATATTACGGTTGTCTTTCGTTGGTCGCCGCGTTCACGAAGGGTTTGCAGCACACTCATTGTGGGCGTGATGCCAATCCCGCCAACAATAAATACGTTGTGTGTGGCAGAGGTCTCATCCATCGTGAAATTACCGTATGGACCCTCTATAAATGCGGTTGACCCAAGTTCAATACTGCCCACCTGCGAAGTAAAGTCGCCCAGCTCTTTGATTGTGAATCGTATCGTATCTTTCGCCTCGGGTGACGAGGAAATTGTAAAAGGATGCTGCTGAAGTTTAAAAGGTGTTTCCCCAAGAGTTATCCAAACAAACTGACCGGCCTTAAAGTCGAGGCCGTCATGCCCAACTGGTTCCAGCTCTATACTCCAGGTCTCCTTTACCTCCTCTTTAACAGATACTACTCTGTATGGTTTTTTCCTCATTTGAAGCGGGCGAAACAGACGATTGTGAAGAAGCATGGAGATGGCAATAACCGACATGCCTACCCAGAGAACCTGTTGCCACAGTTCGCTTATATAAAAACCAACCTGCAAAATGTGTACGGTACCTACAAATACCACAAAGAGAGCCAAAAAGCCGTGCGATGCCCTCCACCACTCATAAACCAGCCCAATTTTCTCGCGCCAGTATGTAAAGGCAATTAAACTGCTTCCGGCTACAATCACACCGGAAAGCGCAATGGCACGGGGCAGGTTAACAGTAGGGTCTAAAAACTTGTGAAACTCCGAATCGGCCAGAAAAAGCACAATGAAATGTCCCAGAATAAAAAACCAGGAAACGTATCCTGCCTGGCCGTGAAAATTCAGCAGTTCGTCCATGCCGAACGGTGCTCCGATTTTGCTGTATCGGGCTGTGAGCACAAACTGCAGGCCCATCATGGCAAGGCCTATAAAACCAAGGCCAACACCAAACTCCACCCAAAAGCCGCGGCTTTCCTCCCGGTGGCCAATAACAGCAAGAACAAGCGGCGCTACAACCAATACGGTAAAAAGCAGCAACCACTTTGCAGAATTTATGATAAAGGCAGAACGGGTTCGCATGGAGTGATTTATATCAGAATTGGTTAGTTAAGAAATGGAATGAATGCATTATTTACAAGACAGATTCCAGAGAATTGAACCCGAAGAATAAATATCTTCCTGCATGCTGAAATTTTTTCTGTTCCTGCTTTTCGGTTTTAGCCCTTTTATAAGTGTGGCACAATCTGTAAGTATTGCTCCCTACTCCTTTTCATTCTGGGGTTCTATCGATCAAACCTCGCAATTTACCGCAGAGTATAAAATGGCGGGCGTTCACTATTTCCATACATGGGATGATGAGGTGTACAGAACTTCTACCACAGGGCAGTTTGCCAAAAAAACCAGCTCTTTTGCCGTTTCACTGCTTCCGGTTGATTTTCGCTATGTTCGTTTTGGCGGCATTCTGTTTGCCAACCGCTTCCCCATAACCAGCGGTAACCGGATTCATTTTTACCTGGAGCTGAATTTGCCCGTCCGCCGTTTTGATATCAGCTACCGCCACATCAGCAACGGTTTTAATCTATTCACAACAGATAATCCCGGCCTCGATACTATCGGCCTTCGGTACCGGTTTAATTAGGCTTTTCATCCTGTTTCAGGGCGTCAACCACTTCCTGCGGCGGACGTATAGGGCGGCCGTTGTTCATAAAAACTCCCGTAACTTTTCCTTTTAATGCGAGCTCATTCCGGGGGATTTTGTAGATATCCTGGTAAAACACAAACCGCACATTGCCCTCCTGCCGGGCATACATGCGTACTACAAACCGGTCGTCACCCAGCAGCGGGCGTTTGTATTCAAGCTCAACTTTATGGACTACCGCATCGGTTCCATTCTCATGCAGCTTATTAAAGTTCAGCCCAATCGATTTTAAGAATTCGTGGCGGGCATGTTCCAGGTAGTGTTGATACACTGAATTGTTCACCA